>JAGBWX010000082.1 GCA_017629575.1 Spirochaetales bacterium
TACACTCTGCTGGGTCCCCTGCTCCCTACAAGGCCTTTTCATACATGCGTCTAGCTTTAGCACCCAAACCATAATCCTTAGCCTGATTGAGTGCAGAGATTACATCTGGGATTCTGATTGATACAGGACATCCATCTGTGCAATATCTGCAAGCTGTACATGGAACAGTATTGAAGCTCTTATACTCCTCTACTGCCTTGTTAACAGTTTCAATTTCACACTCTGATAGTGGCTGGAAATCTTCCATTGTTGCAATATTGTCATTCATCTGAGCTTCATCTGACATGCCACTGAGAACCATGAATACGTTCTTCTGTGATGCAGCAAATCTAATTGCCCAGGATGCTGCTGAAGCATCAGACTTCGCCTTGAAGATAGCATCAACAGACTCTGGAAGACGTGCAAGTGTACCACCCTTTACTGGCTCCATAACGATTACTGGCATATTATGCTTCTCTGCAACTTCATAGCAAAGCTTTGCCTGTACAGCATCGTTATCCCAATCAAGGTAGTTGAGCTGAAGCTGAACAAACTCAGCCTCTGGATGATTTGTAAGAATCTCATCCAATACAGCTGCTGTATCATGGAAAGAGAATCCAAAGTGCTTGATCTTGCCTTCCTTCTTCTTTTCTAGGCAGTAGTTCCAGCAGTCAAAGCCATCATAGACATCAAGCTTATCCTTGCTTACTGCATGGAGAAGGTAATAGTCGAAATAACCTGCTCCTGTCTTTTCAAGCTGGTCATTGAAGATCTTGTCGACATCTGCCTTTTCCTTGATCATCCATGCTGGAAGCTTTGTTGCAACTGTAAAGCTTTCTCTTGGATGACGCTCGATTACAGCTTTCTTCAATGCTCTTTCTGACTCACCACCATGGTAGCCATATGCTGTATCAAAATATGTGAATCCCTTCTTAAGGAACTCATCAGCCATTGCTGCTGTTCTTTCAGTATCAATAGTGACACCATCCTCTTTGAGAGGAAGTCTCATAAGTCCGAAGCCAAGCTTCTTTGAAGGCATAGTAATATCTTTCATAAATTAACTCCAAATATATTCTACATTATGGGAAAGTCCTTTTGTAGTGACATTATGATGTTTTAATGCGTGAAAAATAACTAAAATACCTACATACGAACTTCAATCAATGATTTATATGCTTAGCGCTTTATGCTATTTGCATATTTTTAGAAATAACCAAACAAAAAAAGGGCCGTCAATCGCTAAAGCTAGCGACTAGCGGCTCCTCCCCTACTATAAGAAAAACTTATTATCTGAAAAGCTTATCGTATACAGCCTTAACAGCCTCATCCTTGCTCTCTTCTGGAATACCGATCAGACAAGCTGTATCTGATGCACCATAGTTAACTGATGCCACAGAAACAGAAGCTTCCTTCAATGCAATAAGTGCATCGATATATTCAGTTGACTTATCGACATTTGGTCCAATGAGACCAAGCACAGCAAAGCCTCTCTCAACGGAGATTGAATCGAGCTCGAACTCCTTCTTAAGTCTCTCGCACATTGACTGGCATACAGCATCAGAAGCCATCTTTGAGTCAAAGTACCATGTGATTGAGTCGATGCCGAAGAGTGAATAGCATGGTCTGATTCCGAAAATCTGAATCATTGTGAGAAGCGCATGTCTCATGCCGCTCTTCTTGAAGAGCATAAGCTTTCTTACATGAATCTTTGAAAGACCAGACTTAGATGAAACACCTACAATGCCGCAGCCTTCAACTTCTGGATAAATCATTGTACCAGGCTCTTCTGGCTTATTTGTATTCTTGATATTGATTGGGATTCCCTTCTCAACAACAGGTGCAATAGCCTCTTCGTGGAATACAGATGCTCCAACCTCTGATAGCTCTCTAACTTCCTTGTAAGAGAGTCTTGCAATTGGCTTTGCATCTGGAATGAGCATTGGGTTTGCTGCAAATACGCCAGCAACATCTGTCCAATTTTCATAAAGCTCTGCATCAGCAGCTCTTGCAATGATGCTTCCTGTAATATCTGAACCACCGCGAGTGAATGTCTTTACTTCACCGTATTCGCTTTCGCCATAGAATCCTGGAATAACATACTTCTTGCCTTCCTGGAAGAATGAAGCAAGGTTAGCATATGTTCTTGCATTAACTGTATTGTCTGAGTTGATGACAATATAGTCTGCAGCATCTACAAACTCCCATCCAAGGTAGAGTGAGATAAGATAAGCTGAAAGATACTCGCCACGAGAAGCAGCATAGTCAGCACCACGACCAGCATCGATATATCTTCTTACCTCATCAAGCTTAGCTGTAATATCCTTTGACTTGATTTTGAGCGCATCTGCAATCTCAAGGTAGCGTGCAGCAACCTTCTTGAAGGTTTCTCTACAGCTGAGGCCCTTATTTACGTCCTTATTGCACTGATAAAGGAGATCTGTAATCTTCTCATCCTCTCTGCATCTCTTTCCAGGTGCAGAAACAACAACAATGGATCTTTTGTCATTGCTTTCGAGAATAGCTTTTACTTTCTTGATCTGATTTGCATCCGCTACTGAGCTTCCGCCGAATTTACATACAATCATAGTACTCTCCAATTTTGTAGAAAGTTTATGTCTATCTCATCATCTAATCAATACAGATTACAAGAAATTTACTGACTTATTTTTATACATACCAATACAAAAGGCCTTACGGTGATTGAATTTAAATCCTCTTTCAAATATAAGAAAAGATATGAGCTTACAAACAACAGAAAAGAACATCATGGGATATGAAAGAATCCCAAGACTTGTCATGAAAATTTCAACGCCATTAATGCTGGCAATGCTGGTTCAGGCACTTTATAACATAGTAGACTCCATCTTCGTTGCAATGCTTTCAGAGACAGCTCTCACAGCAGTTTCTCTTGCATTCCCTCTACAGAACCTTGTAATTGCATTCGCTATCGGTACATCAGTAGGCGTCAACTCCTTCCTTGCAAGAAAGCTTGGCGAAGGCGATATCGAGAGTGCTGAGAAAACAGCGGGGAATGGTCTTTTCCTTGCACTCTGCACATGGGTTCTCTTTGCATTCATTGGCATGTTCTTCGCAGAGCCATTTCTCGCCCTATTCACAAATGAGCCAGAGCTTCTCAAACAGGCAACAACTTACTCAAAAATCGTAATAATATGCTCATTTGGATGTTTCATGGACATTATGATTGAAAGAATCCTCCAGGGAACGGGGGATTCAATCCATCCAATGATCACTCAGATGGTTGGTGCAATCACTAATATCATCCTTGACCCAATCTTCATCTTCGTATTCAAGCTTGGTGTTGCAGGAGCTGCTATTGCAACAGTAATCGGACAGATTGTCGGTATGATCTTTGCAATCTACTTCGTCAGAAAGAACAAGTTTATCAAGGTAAGAATAAGAAAGATTCGTCCAGACAAGAAAATTATCAAATCAATCTACGCAGTAGGTGTTCCAACAATCATCACAAACTCCATTGGAACAATCATGACATCGCTCATGAACTCCATCCTGATTGCATTCTCATCAACTGCAGTATCTGTATTTGGAGTCTACTTCAAGCTTAACTCCTTTATTTTCATGCCTATCTTCGGTCTGAACAGCGGTATGGTTCCAATCATTGCATACAACTATGGTGCTAGAAACAAAGACAGAATAATCAAGACATTGAAGTTCGGTGCATCCATTGCAGTACTGCTGATGACTCTAGGAACTCTAATTTTCCAGTTCTTCCCAGAAGCACTACTATCTCTCTTCTCCGCATCAGAAGAGATGCTTGCAATCGGAGTTCCTGCACTCAAGACAATCTCATTGCACTTCATCATTGCAGCTGCATGTATTTCTCTCATGTCTACATTCCAGGCAACAGGAATTGGATTTGCTGCAATGACAATATCAATCGTAAGACAGCTTGTAGTACTCATTCCATCTGCCTGGCTTCTCGGAAAGTTCGGAGGGCTTCACTCAGTTTGGTACTCCTTCATTTTCGCCGAGATAACAGCTCTTATCCTTTGCATCTCTTTCTTCAGATGGGTATATAGGACCAAAATCAAGCCACTTGAAGGCATAAACGCATAAAGAATAAAGGCA
>JAGBWX010000083.1 GCA_017629575.1 Spirochaetales bacterium
ACAGTTGGTGTAGTATCTAGAGGTGTTAGAACTCCTATCATCAAGCAGGGTGATGACCTTGCTTCAATCGTAAGAGACAGCGTACTTGAAGCTGTAAAAGAAGAAAATATAACAGTTAGAGATAGAGATATAGTAGGTGTTACAGAAGCAGTTGTAGCAAGAGCTCAGGGCAACTATTGCTCATGCGATGACATTGCAAAGGATGTAAAGGCAAAGTTTGGCGACAATACAGTTGGCCTTATCTTCCCTATCCTCTCAAGAAATAGATTCTCACTAATTCTCAAGGGTATTGCTAGAGGTGCAAAGAAGATTGTCCTCATGCTGAGCTATCCAAGTGATGAAGTTGGCAACCACCTCATCTCACTCGACCAGGTAGATGAAGAGGGAATCAACCCATATAGCGATCTTCTCACAGAGGAGGACTACAGAAAGCATTTCGGCTATATCAAGCACGAATTTACAGGTGTTGACTATGTTGAGTTCTATAAGGAACTCATCACAGCAGAAGGCTGTGAAGCTGAAATCATCTTCGCCAACAATGCCACAAGAATCCTCAACTATACAGACTCTGTCATCTGTGCAGATATCCACACAAGAGAGAGAAGCAAGAGACTTTTGAAGAAGGCTGGTGCCAAGCTCGTATACGGTCTTGATAATCTCATGACAGAATCAATTGATGGCTCAGGTTACAATGCAGACTATGGTCTTCTTGGCTCAAATAAAGCTACAGAGAACACTCTCAAGCTCTTCCCAAGAGATGCACAGGCATTTGCAGAAAGACTCTCAGCACTCCTTTCAGAGGCAACAGGCAAGAAGGTTGAAGCTCTTGTTTATGGCGATGGTGCATTCAAGGATCCTCAGGGTAAGATTTGGGAGCTTGCAGACCCAGTAGTATCACCAGGCTTCACAGCAGGTCTCCTCGGACTTCCAAATGAAGTTAAGCTCAAGTATCTTGCAGATAACAACTTCGCAGATCTCGAAGGTGAAGCTCTCAAGGCAGCAATGAAGGACTTCATCAGCCACAAGGATGGCGATTTGAAGGGTCAGATGGTTAGCCAGGGTACAACACCTAGAAAGATTACAGATCTTATCGATTCTCTTTGCGACCTTACAAGTGGCAGTGGAGACAAGGGAACTCCTGTTATCTTCATTCAGGGTTACTTCGATACATACGCAGACGAGTAATATGGAAAAAGGGAGCTTTGATGATGAAGCTCCCTTTTCAACTGTAGGAGGGAAACTAGTTGGTTTCCCTTTTATTTTTTATTTATCCCAGGAATATCCATTAAATACAGGCTCTGCAGTATAGAAGCGTGCCTTCTTCTCCCCTCTCATTACCTTAAGGACTTCGTAACAAAGCTCTTCTTGCTCAACCTCTCCCTTATAGACACTAATTGGAGCAATCCATGAGCAGTACTCTCTGATTCCCATTACGATATCCTCGAATCTTACAAGACCACCAGTAAGGAGAATTCCATCTACCTTGCCTTCGAGGACAACGGCCATTGCGCCAATTTCCTTGCAGATTTGGTAAATCATAGTGTTCCACACAAGTGTTGCATGTCCATCACCCTTTTCTTTTAAGGAATGAACATAATCAGAGTTTGATGTACCAAAATGACTTACAAAGCCTCCAGAGCGAGAGCACATTGCCTGAAGTTCCTCTGGATTGTGCTCCATTGCATACTTTGCAACTTCCATGATTGGAATAGAGCCAAGTCTAGTTGGCGTAAATGGGCCATCTCCGCCAGCGCCTTCTGTACCATCAACCATCTTTCCATGCTTGTGGGCAGAGATTGTGATGCCACCATCGATATGACAGACGATGAAGTTACAATCCTCGTATTCTTTTTCAATAGACTTTGCATGAAGTCTTGCAATACCCTTTTGGTTGAGTACATGGGACTGTGCACGTTTATAAACGCCCTTAATACCTGTAATCCTTGCATACTCGCAAAGTTCATCAACGTTGGTAGGATTGAGCGTATACATTGGCTTTTTGTAGCGAATTCCAAACTCATAGGCCATCATAACACCAAGCTTAGCAGGGTGGTCTGATCCTCCAACATCGTCTTTTGTATCGCGATAGAGAGCTTCATCGATAACCATTACACCTTCTGGCTGGCTTGCTGCACATCCGCCACGGCCAACAAAGACATCAATCTCTTCAATTGAGATATCATGCTTTTTGAGGATATCTAAAACGACATCTGTTCTATATGGAAGCTGATCATTTGCTGTTGGAAAGCTGTTTAGAAGAGGTGCATCATGGAACACGCTTTCCTGGAAAAGTTCCTTTTCATCTTCAAATACACTGATCTTTGTTGAGGTTGAACCTGGATTAATGATTAATAGTTTCATCTTTGCTCTCAAGTTTTAATAGTTTTGCTCATTATAGCATAAACGCGAAAATTAATAATCAAGGCCAATTCCAATAATGCAAAACTATGATTTTGCTTAGTTAAAGATAATACAAGGCTTAACATCTTTGCTGTGAAAGGTACTTTATATTGCCACTCCCCCTATATAGTCCTATGTTTAGTTCGATTTATAATTCTGAGGCTTTTAGAACATCTAAAAAAAAGAGCCATGGATTAAAACTCCACGGCTCGCTCTTGTATTTTATCTGCTTACTTATCAATAACGATTGACTTGAGCTCTGCAGAGAAGGATACTGTACCACCCTTTGCATCTTTGCCTTTATAGAAGGCCTTGCCTTCTGCAATAGCTGATGGATATGCAGTCTTAAG
>JAGBWX010000084.1 GCA_017629575.1 Spirochaetales bacterium
CTTGTTTCGCCACCAGACTTGATTGCAACAGATGTTCTTGCAATCGCAGCTGTTGCTGGGATGCCTCCAAAGAATGGAATGATTGCATTGCCGATGCCCTGTGCATAAAGCTCCTGAGTTGCATCAATCTTCTCGCCCTTCATCTTTCCGCCTGATGCGCCGCAAAGCAGAGACTCAATCATGCCCAAAAGCGCAATTGAGAATGCTGGAGAGATGAACTTCATAAGATAAGCAGGGTTGAGGGAAGAAATTGTAAGTCTCTCCTCAGGAAGAAGTGTTCTTGGAATTGCGCCAACAACTGGAACATCAAGATTCAAAATAAGCTGGATTGCCAAGCATACGATGATAGCCAAGAGAGATCCTGGGAAACTCTTATTGAGCTTCTTAGGCCAAAGAAGCATGATGCCCATTGCAATTGCTGTATAAAGAACAGCGCTCCACATTGGCTTAAAGCCAAGATATGAATAGGATGCAAGCTTTTCTAAAGCAGAAATACCCTCTGAATATGTACCAAATGCATTATCAATCTGACCAAGCGCAATGATAATTGCAATACCAGATGTAAAGCCAACGATTACTGGCTTAGGGATGAAGTTAACTAGCTTTCCAGCCTTGAGAAGTCCAAAGATGAGAAGAAGCACACCAGATAAAAAGCCTGCTGCAAATACCCCCTGAAGACCATACTGAGATGAAAGAGCGATAAGAATTGCTGCCATTGCTCCTGTTGGACCTGAAATCTGGTAGCTAGCACCAGAGAGCCCGCCAATAAGAAGACCAGCGAGAATAGCACAGATCAAGCCTGAAGCTGCATCTGCACCTGATGAAACACCAAAAGCCAAAGCTAGTGGAAGAGCTACCGCGGTACATGTGATACCTGCAAGGAGATCCTTTCTAAAGGATACAGCATTGTATCCTGAGAATTCTTTCTTAAGAATATTAATCAAATTGAATTTCATTTTTTTACCCGAAGCGAATTTTAGTCCTTTATCTCCAGCAAGACTAGTGCTTAATAGATATATTGGAGAATAATTGACTCTTATTTACACAATAAAAATGCCAATAGCTTAGCTACTGGCACTTTGTTGGATTATTGCTTATTTAGCAATGATTCTGAAGTAACGCTTCTTGCCTGCCTTCAGCATCAAGTCTCCATCTTCATCGAGGTCTGCAGCTGTGATCACAGCCTTTGGATCTGTGATCTTCTTGCCGTTAATCTCTGCACCACCCTGCATTACAAGTCTTCTTGAGTCTCCGTTTGAAGCACAGAGTCCAGACTTTGTATAAAGCTCGAGAACACCGATTCCAGCCTCGAGAGCGCTTCTCTCAATTTCAAGAGAAGGAACGCCATCCTTGCTCATTGGAGCTCCTGCTGCGAAGAGAGCCTTAGCTGCGTCGCGAGCCTTGATTGCCTCTTCCTCCCCGTGGATGATCTTTGTCTGCTCAAATGCAAGACGTTCCTTAGCCTCATTGATGTTTCTCTCTGGATTCTCGTACTCAGCAATCTCATCAAGTTCCATGAATGTGAAGATCTTCATGAACTTTGTGACGTCTGCATCGTTTACATTTCTCCAGTACTGGTAGTAGTCATATGGTGAGTAGAGTTCTGGATCCAAGAATACAGCGCCCTTTTCACTCTTGCCCATCTTCTTGCCATCGCTGCGCATGATGAGATTGAATGTAAGGCCATAACACTGAGGGCCATCCATTCTGTGGATGAGGTCAATGCCTGCTACAATATTGCCCCACTGGTCTGCACCGCCAATCTGAAGTCTTGTTCCCTCATTCTTGTTAAGCATGTGGAAGTCATATGACTGGAGAAGCTGGTAGTTGAACTCGATGAAGCTGAGGCCTCTCTCCAAGCGCTGCTGTACGCCTTCGAAAGTAAGCATTCTGTTTACTGAGAAGTGAACACCAACATCTCTCAAGAAATCAATGTAGTTAAGGCCAACAAGCCAATCTGCATTGTTGAGCATTCTTGCTCTACCCTTGCCCTCTTCTGGATTCTCTGAGAAGTCTACAACCTTGCCAAGCTGCTTTCCGATAGCTCTTGCGTTATCGAGAATCTGCTCCTTAGTAAGGATCTTTCTCATCTCAGTCTTGCCTGATGGGTCTCCAATCATTCCTGTGCCGCCACCAACAAGTGCAATTGGATTGTGTCCACACTTCTGAAGGTGGTGCATAGCAAAGAATGGAACGATGTGTCCAATATGGAGGGACTTTCCTGTTGGGTCTACGCCACAGTAGAAGGAAACAGGGCCCTGATCCATAAGTTCAGAGAGACCTTCAAAGTCTGTACAGTCTTTGATAAATCCTCTGTCTTTTAAAATTTGAAGTGCCTTATTCATTTCAAACCCTCTTGTAGTCCTTCATTGCCTTCTTGATGAATGGAACGAGCTCTGCAACAGCTACTCTAACCTGTTCCATTGAATCTCTGAATCTAACGGTTACTGTGTTGTCTTCCATTGTCTGGTAGTCAACTGTTACGCAGTAAGGAGTACCGATTTCGTCCATTCTTCTGTATCTTCTTCCAACAGCGCCAGCCTGATCGTAGAATGTTGTGAAGTCTTCTCTTAATTCGTGCTCAAGCTTCTGTGCGTACTCTGCAAGGCCATCCTTCTTAACAAGAGGAAGAACAGCAACCTTAACAGGAGCGATTGCTGGGTGGAAGTGAAGAACAGTTCTTACATCGCCTTCAGCAATTGTCTCTTCTTCATAAGCATCAGAAAGAACCATGAGAACGTTTCTTGTAAGACCAGCAGAAGTCTCAACAACATATGGAATATACTTCTCGTTTGTCTCTGGATCGAGATATGTGAGATCCTTGCCTGAGAACTTTGTGTGCTGTCCAAGGTCGTAGTCTGTTCTTGAGTGAACACCCTCAAGCTCCTGCCAACCCATTGGGAAGAGGAACTGGATATCATAAGCATCCTTAGCATAGAATGCGAGTTCATCTGGACCATGCTGGTGCCATCTGAGGTGGTCAGGTCTAATACCCATCTTGTGGTAGAATGCCATTCTCTGCTCTCTCCAGTATGGGAACCATGTCTCATCTGTGCCTGGCTTGCAGAAGAACTGCATTTCCATCTGCTCGAATTCGCATGAGCGGAAGATGAAGTTCTTTGTTGTGATTTCGTTTCTGAATGACTTACCAACCTGAGCGATACCGAATGGAATCTTTACTCTTGATGACTGAACAACGTTTCTGAAGTCAGCGTAGATACCCTGAGCTGTCTCTGGTCTGAGGTAGATAACAGAAGAAGAATCCTTGTTAGCGCCGATGTGTGTCTCGAACATGAGGTTGAAGTTCTTTGGCTCTGTGAAAGAATCCTTGTTGCCACAAACTGGACATGCAGCATTGAGATCGATCTGGTCTGCTCTGAATCTTGACTTACAAACCTTACAGTCAACCATTGGGTCTGAGAAGTTTGAAACGTGACCTGAAGCTTCCCATACTCTTGGGTGCATCAAAATTGAAGCATCAAGACCTACGATATTGTCATGGAGCTGAGTCATTTCCTTCCACCAGAAGTCTCTGATGTTGTTCTTGAGCTCTACACCCATTGGACCGTAGTCATATGCGCCATTGAGGCCACCGTAGATTTCTGATGACTGGAAGATGAAGCCTCTTCTTCTACACAAAGAGACGATTTTATCCATTGTTACTGTATCTGCCATATTAGTTATTCTCCTTTAATACCTTAATTGCTCTCTCTAAGCGAGCTGCTGTTGTTTCATTGCCAAGAAGTCTGATTGAGTCAAAGAGTGGAAGAGATACTGTTGAGTTTGTAATAGCAACTCTTATTGGCTGGAATACGCCATTGACTTTGATCTCAAGTTCCTTAGAAAGCTCTGCGAGCTTTTCTTCAATGACACTCTCCTCTTCACCATTCTTAAGTCCTTCAAGAAGGATAGCTGTGCCCTTTTCAAGAGCTGCTGCTGTCTTAGCAATATCTGAGCCCTTTGCAATATATACAGCAGGATCTGTTACAGGCTCATCCTTGAAGAGGAATGCTGTCAGTGGTACACAATCTGAAAGAACCTTCATTCTTTCCTTTACTGGTCCCATGAGGTTAAGCACAAGTGCCTTTTCTTCCTCTGTTGGATCAGCTGAGATGAATCCAGCTTCCTGAAGATATGGCATGCAAAGCTCTGCTAAGCGATCATTTTCTGTTGCTCTGATGTACTGGCCATTAAACCATTCAAGCTTCTTATAGTCAAATACGCCAGGTGCCTTGTGGATATTCTCCATCTTAAAACACTTCTCAAGCTCTTCCTTTGTAAAGAACTCTGTTGAGCCATCAAGGGACCAACCAACGAGTGTTACATAGTTGAGAATTGCCTCAGGAAGATATCCCTTAGCTCTGAAATCTCTAACAGATGTTGAGCCATGGCGCTTTGAAAGCTTCTGTCCATCCTTGCCCATAACCATAGGAAGATGACAGTAAATTGGAGGTTCCCAACCGAATGCTTCATACAGGATGATATGAAGTGGACCTGTTGGAATCCATTCCTGTGCTCTCATAACATGTGTGATTCCCATCATGTGGTCATCAATTACGTTTGCAAGATGATATGTAGGGAAGCCATCGCTCTTCAAGAGAATTGGGTCTGGGGAGATATCCTTGTTCTTTCTTGTGATATCGCCCATGAGAACATCATGGAAAGTTGTCTTTCCCTCTCTAGGAACACGAAGTCTGATTACAGGCTTGATTCCCGCTTTCTCGTATTCAGCTCTCTCTTCCTCAGTAAGGTTTGCGCAGTGTCTGTCATAGCCCTGGTAATCTGACTTTGCAGCAATCTGCTCCTGCCTTACCTTCTCGAGGCGCTCTGATGAGCAATAGCAATAATATGCCTTTCCATCCTCTACGAGCTTTTCTGCATACTTCTTATAAAGCTCGAATCTTTCAGACTGGATATATGGGCCATAATCACCGCCCACAACAGGGCCTTCATCCCATTTGACGTTAAGCCAATCTAAAGTGTCATAGAGGTCCTGGAGAGATTCTTCTGTATATCTCTCCCTGTCTGTGTCTTCAACGCGAAGAATAAACTTTCCGCCCTGAGACTTTGCGAAAAAATAGTTAAATAATGCGGTTCTCACTCCGCCGATATGCTGTAACCCAGTTGGAGACGGGGCATAGCGTACACGAACGTCCATTAGAGTACTCCTTAAATATACCTTCCCATCATAACTGTTTAACCATATTTTAACAACAATCCAGATAAGCAGAAGAAGCGTTATTGTACATATATAGTGTTGCCTATCTGGTCTAAGTTGTTATATAAGATGTTACCTTTTATGGTCGCATACCAGAATACGCAAGTATAAATATAGCTAGATTTGCAGGAATGCGCAGGTATAAACATTAAATAATTCACATGAATGCGAAGGTATAACTATATCCAATTGTATCCATCAACTTTTGCTGGAA
>JAGBWX010000085.1 GCA_017629575.1 Spirochaetales bacterium
AAGGCTCTGACCTGTAGCTTCTGCAATAACCATATCGAGCTTGATTCTCAGCTCAGCAATCTTCTTTGCATAGATATCTACATCCACTGCAACACCCTTAAGCTCTGAAAGTGGCTGATGGATAAGATATGTTGAATTAGGGAATGCGAATCTTCTCTCGGCTGGAACTGAGAGATAGATGAGAGCTGCTGCAGATGCAACGAGTCCGATTCCAACAACCTTGACTGGACTATTTACAAATCTGATCATGTCATAAATTGCAAAACCGGAATCAACATCTCCACCAGGTGAGTTGATATATACTGTGATAGGATCAGAGGATTCTGAATCGAGAACAAGCATTCTCTGAGCAAAGTCATTTGAGAGGTCCTTATTGATTTCCCCTGAAATCATAACGCTTCTAGTCTTTAAAAGCTTTTCTCCAAGTGATGGATCTGGAGCTACTGTCTTCTTTTCTTCCATAGCCTAACTATAAAAGATACACTTTGTTTTGACAATTGCGTAACAGTGGTCTCGAAGTACAAAGAAACTCCCCACTAGATAAGCAGGGACTTACAAAATTCTTAAATTAGAAACAACAGAAACTGCTATTGAAAAGACCACTTGGGTAAAAAAAGAAGGTCTCCCCTAAAAAGAAGCACTAGGGATAGTCAAACAATTTCTTTGCATATATCATAGCGAGTATGGTCATAGTTAAGAAAATTGAGAATGAAAAAGAGCTAGCTGATTGCTTATACATTAGAAGGATGTCATTCATTGTTGAAAAGAATATCCCAGAGTCCATCGAAGTAGATTCTCTAGATACCTTTCCCTCTTCTATCGCTCATTTTCTGCTCCTTGACGACGACAAGCCAATATCCACATTCAGAGCTTCTGAAGTTAATTCTGAAACCATAAAGCTCCAGAGAATATGTACTCTTAAAGAGCATAGAGGAATGGGCTTTGGCAAAATTTCAATGGAATATGCTGCATCCTACTTTAAAGCAAAAGGATATAAGCGACTCTACCTCCATAGCCAGGAAGACTCTGTAGGCTTCTATGAAAAATGCGGTTTTAAGGTAATTTCTGATATGTTCCTAGAGGCTGATATCCCTCACTATGAGATGGATAAGGCTCTCTGATTGAAGAGAAAGTCCTCTTTTGGATATAATTGGACTATGAAAGTTGCTATAGTATCTGTAATTGGAAGACCATCTTCTGGAAAATCAACACTTGTTAACACTATCTGCGAGATGAAGGTTTCTATCACATCTCCTGTCCCTCAGACAACTAGAAACAAGATTAGAGGCATCTATACTGACCAGAGAGGACAGCTTATCTTCACTGACACTCCTGGCTACCATCTATCTGACAAGGAAATCAACAAGAGAATGCAGGAAGTAACTGTTTCCGCATTGGAAGACAGTGACATCATCCTCTATCTTCTTGATGGAACAAGAAGCGCAAAGAAAGAGGAAGAGACCATTGCAGATATGATCAAGGCTTCCAAGCGCCCTGTAGTTGCAGCTATCAACAAAGGAGATATCCTTACAGACAATAACGTTGAGGATGCAAAGTTCTTCATCAAGGAAAGACTTCCAGAGGCTCCTGTATGTGTTTGCTCTGCTTTAGAGGACAATGGAATTGATGAAGTGCTCATCGAGCTCTTCAAGTTCGCAAAAGAAGGCGAGCTTCTCTATGGCGAAGACCAATATACAGATCAGGATTTGGAGTTCAGAATCTCTGAAATCATCAGAGAAAAGGCAATGGCCAATCTCACAGACGAGCTTCCTCATGTAATCTTTGTCGATGTATCTGACCTTGAATATGATGCCGAGAGCCAGCATGTATGGATTCGTGCGTTCATCAACGTAGAGAGAAATGGACAGAAGGGATTCCTCGTAGGAAAGAATGGCGAAAACATCAGAAGAATTGGAACAGAGGCTAGAAAAGAAATCAGAAGAATCTTCCCTGGCTCCTCTGTAAGACTCGATCTTCAAGTAAAGACAGCTGAGAAATGGAGAAACAACTCCATAGTCCTCGATAGAGTATTCAGAGATTGATAGTTGGCTCATTCCTCTTGGAGTGAGCTCTTCTTTAGATAAGATCTTGAATTGCTATTTGTGATATGCCTTAATTCACATTCAATTTAAAAAAAAATACTTCAAAAAGATAACATCTATCATATTTTAGCTACAACTCTGCAAGGGAGTCCTGTGATTCCAGATATGCTCATTGGATATGTGCTTGCAAGGAATTTGGCGTTGATTGCCAAAACGCTTTCCAAATTGCATAGGTTCTCTATAACAAATACATCATGGTCTGCACATTTTTGGTCGGCTGGAGTATGCTCTTTGCTTCTGCGTATACCGCCTGCATCTATTCCGATTATGGAGATTTTCTTATCAAGCAGGGCCTCAATGAGTTCATTGCTCAGCTGTGGATGAGTCTTGAAATATTCACTAGTCCCATATTCAACTTCATTAATGAAGGCTGTATGGAAAGCGACAAACATATTCTCTTTCACTAAATCAAGGTTGATATCTGAAACATCAATATCTCTATCGCGGATAGAGGATACATCAAACACAACAGCCTCAAGCTCCGTATATTCCAATGGAAATTCCTTATCCATTACATCAAAATGCGTGCCTAAATGTCCAACTAGGGATTTTGAAGTATTCGCCCACGCAGTCTGAAGCATAGCAGGAGTAACCTGCAGCGTTATATCAATCATCATGTAGAATACCTCCTATATCTCTTATCTTTGGTCAGTTTAACATAGAAGATTTCTTATGAGTTCTCATAATAAAGACAAAATCAGGCTTTGACGAACTGACTGTTATAGAGCTCATAGTAGAAGCCCTTTTTAGATATGAGCTCCTCATGACTGCCCTGCTCTATGATATTTCCATCCTTCATTACTAAAATGAGGTCTGCATTCCTGATTGTGGATAGTCTATGGGCAACAATGAATGCTGTTCTGCCTTCCATTAGAATATTGAATGCTTTCTGAATCTGAATCTCTGTTCTGGTATCAATAGAGGATGTTGCCTCATCCAAAATGAGCATATGAGGATCTGAAAGCATTACGCGAGCAATTGAGATAAGCTGCTTCTGACCATGGGAGATGGAATCTGTATCCTCACTGATTATCTCATCGTAGCCGTGTGGCAATGTATCAATTAGGGAATCAATGTGACAAAGTCTTGCAGCTTCTCTAATATCTTCATCAGATGCATTAGGATTTGCATACGCAATATTTTCCCTAACTGTTCCTGTCTTGATCCAAGTATCCTGCAATACCATGCCATAAGCATCCCTTAGAGATGAGAATGAGATATCTCTCACATCTCTTCCATCGACTGTGATTTTGCCTTTATCAACATCATAGAATCTCATGAGAAGATTAATCAGCGTTGTCTTTCCGCAGCCTGTTGGTCCAACAATTGCGACCTTCATGCCACTCTTGATATCGATGTTCAGGTTCTCAATGAGAGGAACATCCTTCTTATAAGAGAATGAGAGATTCTCTGCCTTGATGTCTCCCTTAGGCGCATCAATTGAAATAGCACCATCTCTATCTACTTCAATGTCTTTCTCTTCAATGAGAGAGAATACTCTCTCAGCTGAGGATAGTGCATTTTGAAGTTCTGTCATTACTCCTGAAATCTCATTGAAGGGCTTTGTATATTGAGATGCATATGAAAGAGTTGCAGACAGAGCACCAATTGTCATCCTTCCCATCAATGCAGAAAGACCTCCAGAGAGTGCAACACCTGCATAAACAAGGCTATTTACAAATCTTGTAACAGGGTTTGTCAGCGATGAATAGAATGTTGCAAATAGGGCAAAGCCAGCCCACTTATCATTGAGGGTGTCAAAGCTCTTCTTTACATTCTCCTCCTGACCAAAAGCTGAAACGATGTTTGATGAAGAAATCATCTCATCGATATATCCAGTCATCTCGCCACGAGCCTTGTTCTGCTTTGAAAAGAGGTTGAAGGTTCTGCCAGCAATGAAGGAAGCAGTAAAGAGAGAAACCGGAGTTACAAGAACCACAACAAGGGCAACAATCCAATTGATGTAGAAAAGGAATCCCAATGTGCCAAAGATTGTCAAAATACCAGACAAGAGCTGTGTAAATCCCATCAAAAGACCATCTGCAATCTGCTCAGAGTCTGTGATGATTCTAGAGGCGATATCCCCTTTGAGCTTTCCATCTTGATAAGAGAGTTTCACTCTTTGAAGGTTGGCAAAGGCATCCTTCCTTATATCTTTGACTATTGAGTATGTAAGTCTGTTGTTTGCCTTATTCTGGATAAATGCAATTAATGCCCAAAGGATAGCAACAGAAAGAAGCACAATCACTTCCCTCTTAAAGGCTGCATAATTCCTTCCAATTATGTAATCAACAGCATTTCCTGTGAGCATAGGGAACACAAGAGTAAAGAACACAATCAGAAGTGCGGAGACAATAGAGATTGCGAGACTTGCCTTATATGCTGAGATATAAGACATTAGAGTTTTTAGCACCTTCTTTCTCTGGTCTGAGGAAAGCTTTTTCTTAGCCATTTGAATCCTCCTCAAACTGAGAGAAGTGGATTTCTCTATAGAGAGAACATCTATCGAGGAGCTCTGAGTGTGAGCCAATATCTACAATAGCGCCTTTATCAAGGACAATGATTCTATCCATGGAAAGAAGTGATGATGTTCTTTGGGAAACAACAAATACAGTCATATCCTTGATCTCAGAAATTGTCTTTCTAAGCTCTGAATCTGTCTTGTAGTCCAAAGCTGATGAACTGTCATCGAGTATCAAGATATCTGGATTCTTTATGAAAGCTCTTGCAATCGAGAGTCTCTGCCTCTGTCCTCCTGAGAAGTTCTTTCCACCCTGACTTACCTCGGCATCAAGCCCCTTCTCCTTCTCAAGGACAAAGTCCAAAGCTTGAGCTTTTTTGAGAGCAAGCTCCATATCGCTCTCGGATGCATCTTCCTTGCCCCACTTCAGATTCTCCCTAATCGTTCCTTTAAATAAAACAGCTTTCTGAGGAACTATGCCAACAGAAGCTTTTAGGTTTTCAAGAGGCCAAAGTCTTACATCTGTGCCGAATACAGCTACACTTCCCTCCGTTGCATCATAAGAGCGTCCAATGAGGCTAACTAGAGTACTCTTTCCAGAGCCTGTTGCACCGATAATGCCAATCTTTTCTCCTTTCATAGCCTTGAAGGAGATATCTCTGATTGCAGGGGATCCACCTTCTTTGTATGTAAGAGATACTTTGTCAAATGCTACGGCTTCCTCTGAATTCTTATCGATTGAGTCAGGATTTGATGCACTCTTTACAGAAGGCTCTATCTCAAAGATGCTCTGGATTCTATTGCCAGATGCGATGCCTTTTGTAATTGTGACAATGAGGTTTGCGAACTTAACAAGCTCTACGAGAATCTGGCTCATATAGTTCACTAGAGCAACAATTGCACCAGATGCGATAAGGCCAAGTTCAAACTTCTCTCTACCAAAGTAGATAATCAGGATAATTCCAAAGTTAATGAAAAACGATGTCAGTGGATTTAAAAGCGCAGAAACTGAGCTTGTAGCAATCTGCTGGGAATAGAGCTCATCGGAGATTTCGCCAAACTCAACCTTTTCCTCTTCTTCCCTACAGAAAGCCCTAATTACTCTCACTCCATAGAGGTTTTCCCTTGTCTTGAGCATAAGCTTATCCAGCTTCTTCTGAACAAGCTTAAACATAGGGAGTGTCTTTCTCATTATCAAGAACACGATGAGAGATAGAACAGGAATGACAAGAGCAAAGATAACAGCTAGTTCACTATCTACAGTGAATGCCATAATTGCAGCGCCAAGGACTACAAATGGGCTTCTCAAAAAGAGGCGAAGGAACATATTGATGCAAGACTGCACCTGATTTGTATCATTAGTAAGCCTAGTGATGAGCGTTGATGTACCAATTTGGTCCTTGTCTTTTGCACTGAGCTTTACGATATGGTCAAAAAGAGCACTTCTTATCTTTGCCGCAGTTCCAATTGCTGCTCGTGCAGAAAAGTACTGCGCTGTTACAGCGGCAATCAATCCAGAGAGCGCCAAAAGTGCCATATAAACAATCATTCTGATAATATGGCTCTTATCTCCACCTAGGATGCCATTGTCGATGATTGAGGCAACGCATAGTGGAACCAAAAGTTCGAGAATAGCTTCAAAGAGCTTGAAAAGAGGGGCTAGAACAGCCTGTTTTCTATAACCTTTCAGGAATCTTAAGAGTGCGAACATATTATCTGATGAAGTTTGTCCTTATTCTCTTTTCCTTCTCAGGAAGAGGCAGACCTGCCTTTGCAAATGACTTGATTACATAGCTCATATTAGAACCAAGAAGACGCATTGTCTGCATGCCTTCTTCGTCTCTCTTGACTTCCTCTGGGGTATTGCCATGAACCTGGTTCCAATAGTTTGAAGAAACAACCACCATTTCAGAGATGGTGAAATACTTATTAATCTGATCGAAGGTTGCTGTTGCCCCGCCTCTTCTGCAGGAAACAATAGCAGAGGCAGGCATGAGCCTTACCTTACCAGAAATCCTATTAAACAGTTCATCCAAGAACAATGTGCATAAGCCTGATGCTGATGCATAGTAGACAGGAGAACCAACTACCAGACCATCAGAGGCCAGAATCTTTGAAGCAATCTCATCAATCTCAGCAGAATCTGCTGTTGCCTGGATAATCTCAGTCTCAATCCCCTCTTTTTCAAGAGATGCCGCTACTTCAGAAAGGGCTGTAAAAGTACAGCCCTCTCTTCTTGGTGATCCATTTATTAGGATAGCCTTCATTAACAATACCTTCTAAGAATTGGAAGAATAGTCTCGCTTCCGATTGACTTTACGAAGTTAGCAAGCTTTGGTCCCTTTTCCTTTCCGATGAGAACCATATATACAACTCTGAAGAAGTCACCGCTCTCCAAGCCGTTGTCGCCAGCTGCCTGATAGATGTAGTTTGAGAACTCCTTCTCTGACATATTGTCGAGGTAGCTTTCGATATAGCCTGCGAAATCCTGAACAGCCTTCTTTTCATTGTCTGCAAGCTCAACAAGAGCATCTGACTCTGATGAGAGTGCGAACTTGAAGTCTTCTGGAGCATAGTCTCTGAGCCAGTTCTTTGCACACTGCATTCTAACTCTGAGTCTTTCCTTCTGGCTCTCTGTGATGCCTTCAAGACGTGAGAATACCTTCTCCTCATCACCGTTGAAGATCTGAAGGAGGTTACAAAGGTGTCTGAATGGAATCTGATAGCCAGCCTCTGTAGGAATCTTTGAACCATCTACCTGTGAAAGCTCATAAATTCTATCTTCCTTCTCCTTTCTCTGTTCCTTTACAGGAAGGATGCCAAAGTAGATTCTTTCGCAATTGTCGTAGTCTTCGTAGATCTTGAGAACGTCAAGGTCGAATGAGATTGCGAACTCTGAATTTGGTCTTGTACCAACAAAGAGGTATCTAACAATCTCTGGTGGATAGATAGCGAGAACATCATAAAGGTCTGCAACCTCACCGCCTGAAGAAGAAATCTTGCCACCCATGCCCTTGAGCTTGATGAAGTCATATCTCATTGAAACAGGAGCTTCGCCACCAAATACCTTAACAACATTCTTGGATGTGTCGTATGAACCACCTTCTGTGAGATGGTCCTTACCGCCTGGCTCGAAGTCAACGTTTTCCTCGTTCCATCTCATAGGCCAGTCGATTCTCCAAGGAAGCTTTGTATTTGGAGTTGTTCTGATATCGATAGTCTCTTCCTTGTCGAGCTCATCATCATGATATGTGAGCATGTAGCCACCATCCCAGCCAGTTACAGTAGTTGTGTCCTTGTCTGTGAATGATGAGAATACAGATACTGGCCACCAGTTCTCTGGAAGAGGCTCTGTTCTATACTCATTGAGGATTGCTCTAATCTCATCTCTCTTTTCGAGAGCTGTCTTGATGCCCTCTACATACTTGTTTGATCTATATCTCTCTGCCTGATAGAGGTACTCTGGGAATACGCCTACTGTTGGGAGAATCTTCTCAACTGCAATCTCATTTGCTCTAGCGTAGTTCTCTGCTCTCTCTGTTGTGTCAGGAACGAGTGTGATTGGCTTTCTGAGATATGTTGAAAGAAGCTCAGGATTAGGCATGTTCTTTGGAACCTTTCTGAATACATCATAGTCGTCCCAGCTGTAGATGAATCTTACATTCTTGCCCTTTTCTCTGAGGGCTCTAACTACGAGCTCAACTGTGATGATTTCTCTGAAGTTTCCAATGTGAACTGTGCCAGAAGGTGTGATGCGTGATGCACATGTGTAACATTCCTTATCACCCTTTTCGCGGATGATTCTATCTGCCATTATGTCTGCCCAGTGGGTACTCTGATTCTTAATTTCACTCATATGAATGATTATGGATAAATCAGACTAATAATTCAACGGTAGAGAGTTACTTTGGTCTTTGTAATACAGAAGATTATTTCTTTATTGAAAACTGACTATGGCTTTTTTAAACATTCATACTTATACTCAAAGTATGAAATTACACAAAGTCATTGCGCTCATTGCCTTACTCTCAATATCAACACTGCTTTATGCAGAGAAAGCTTATTGGTTCACTAATACAGAAAACAATTACATGACAGAGTCAGGCGCCATTTATAGCGATGTG
Source organism: Spirochaetales bacterium (assembly GCA_017629575.1). Classification (GTDB taxonomy): domain Bacteria; phylum Spirochaetota; class Spirochaetia; order Sphaerochaetales; family Sphaerochaetaceae; genus Ornithospirochaeta. The sequence goes on from JAGBWX010000085.1 coordinate 8,688, forward strand.
GCCTATAGTGCTGCATCCAATGATTACAAGCTCAATTCAGTGGTGGAACTCACAGATACCAAGACTGAAAGGAGTGTTGTCGTAATGATAACAGACACTCTTCCAAAGACAGTAGAGGGAAGAACAATAGCAATCACTCCAATAGCGGCAGAAGAGCTTGGAATACTAAAGAAGGGCCTTACTGATGTTAGCATTAAGCTAATTAAGGGAGAGATGATTCTAGATGAAGCTGATGCCGACCTCGAGAGTGGCTGGTATAAGTATGATCTTGGCCTTTTTGATAGCAGCAAGGAAGTTCAGAAGATATATGCAAGACTTCTCAGAAACAAACTAAAGCCTGAGATTTCAATCGAAGATGATAAGATCAGAATCATCATTCCTTTTGTACGCGAGTTCGAAAGAGATGATGCAGAGATTGCCATCGCGCTCTCTGGCGTTGCCGATCCTGTAGCATCAAAGACCTACAGCCCATTCATCTAATAGCAAGGAAGACATCTTATGCCTCAATGGACCAGGACTTTATTTCCCCTGGATGGTTGGCCTGTCCCAATTGTCGTAGTTATTACGCAGTTTGCAGCCTCGCTGATAGTCAACTTCCTATCTTACAGCAAGCTTTCAGCAATCTATCCACTCTTTAAGATCAGGACTCTGGAAAGAAATGGAGAGATATACCAAGAACTTTTCAATGTGAAGTCATGGAAAGAGCATATACCTTCTATAGGAGCTTTTGACAAAAAGACGCTTACTAAGGAGAAGCTGACAGCAGAATATGTCTCTCAATATCTTTTAGAGGGACTAAGAGCCGAGCTATGCCATCTTATATCCATCATTCTATCTATGGCTGTTTTGTTGGTATCGATTCCAAAAACATGGTCATTCATATTGGGTTACTCTGCTCTATTGAACCTGCCATGCATAATCATCCAACGATACAACAGGCCTAGATTCGAAAGGATTCTTGCTGCAAAAAATGAAAACGGCCAGATAGGCATTACCGTCTTTTGGATAAAAGATGATGGCAAAGCATATACTAGCCGTGAAGAAAAGAGGATGCGCCGAAAAGCACGGCACTCCTGATTAGAAGTCTAGGAATATAGTCATTGAACCTACGAGGCCAGACTTGCCCTTTGCATAGTTCTCGCCCTCGAAGAGATATGCAAACTGATAACCGAGATCAAGGCCATCAGCGAGTGTAACTGTAGCCTGAACACCTGCGGAGGAAAGAATATACTTCTCCTTTACATCTGTGTTGAGAACCTTGCCAAATCCATAGCCGAAGTCATAGAAGATATTGATTCTAGGAGCAATGCCATCAACGCCAATAAATGGACCTGCGAATCTGATATCTGAGTTGCTTACGATTGAGAATTCAGAATTATATGTTCCCTTTGTAAAGCCTCTAACTCTTCTACCGAGAGAGTTTGGTTCCTGGAAGAACATAGGAACAGCCTTTCCGCCAATATACTTGATGTTTGTTCTGTTGATAGCGACGATTGAAAGCATTGTTGCATCATTTGACTCAAGCTTATAAAGAGTTTTTGCGCTAATAGCATTGAGAGTGAATGCATAGTAATCTGCATAGCCGTCAAGGGCCTTGTTGAGAGCGCTTGGTGCCCAGAGAGCCTCAGCCTCAAGGATGTAGCCATCGTTTGTATGGATGTCATCAACCATTTCTGCAACCTTGAAAGAAAGTGCAAACTGAGTTCCAAGGAACCGCTTGTTTCCATTGATTTCAGGAATTGTTGTTCCTCTATAGTTGTCGCCAATTCCGTAGCCTGCGAGAGTCTTGATTGCATACTCGCCACCATTCTTCTTAACCTTGCCAACAGAAACAGAATCAACAGCCTTATCGAACTGTCCATTGTATGAAAGACTTACTTCGAGAATGCGATCATCGTCATTTGGCAAGAAATCCTGCTTTACAGAAAGGGACCAATCAAGATCGATTGCATCATAGACAACTGGATCTGCCTTGATTACAGCTCCTGTATCAGGATTCTGCCAAACCTTTCTCTGTGTATAACCACCACCAGCAAGAATTCTGAAGGATGTCTCTGATCCATCTATCAACGAAATGCCATCATATTCAACACCTGCTGTTGCATGGAGAGGAACAAAGCCCAAAAGCAAATCAGGATGCATTGTGAACTTTCCAAAAACAAAATTAACTGAGGCAAAAATAGATGAAACTGCAAATAGGAGAACAAAAGCTATAGTTAAAATCTTCTTTTTCATAGCCTCATTATAAATCCATTATTGCCAAAGGTGTAAAGGGCTTTATTAGACCTTGAATGCCACCCTCTTTTGTGCTAGATTTAGTTTTACGGGCCTTTAGCTCAATGGTTAGAGCAAAGGACTCATAATCCTTGGGTTGCCGGTTCAAGTCCGGCAGGGCCCAAAAAAAGAGGGACTTTTCCGAAGGTCCCTCTTTTCCTTTTACTTGATAAGTATTGCGTTTAGCCAAGTATCGCCACTTCTATCTAAACGGACATCTTTTGATACCCAGGTCTTTTCAACTCTGAATTTACTGCCCTCAACCAGCTTTTCGAGCTTGCTTTCTGTCATGTCTGTGAAATATCTTTCACCTCTCATGCCCTCTGCATCTCCATATCGGAAAGAAGCATAGAAAGCCCCGCCTGGCTTTAGGGCTTTATAGATAAGTCCAATTACCCTTTTAAGATTTTCATAAGGAAGATGGAGGACTGATGAACAGGCCCAAATGCCGTCATACTTGGAAATATCATCCAAGTCCTCAAAATACAAATGCCTTACTTCCTTGTTTAGATATTCAGAAGCAAACTTGCAAATCTCCTCAGTTCCGTCAACTGCCTCGATTTCGTAGCCCTTCTGAATGAAGATTTTGCTGTCTCTGCCTGAACCACATCCAAAATCAAGGATTAATCCGCCATCCTCGACATACTTCAGGAATTCATTTATCGCTGCATCCATCATGCATCCTAAAGTACTTTGAATGTAGATACTGGCATTGTCCCTATAGTAATCCAATGTCCTAGTCATACCATTAGGATAATGCGCTTTTCAGACATTGGATATTTTTTTCTAATTTTATTTCATCATCAGAATGGAGAGTTCCTCCAAGAGAACCATGACTCCAATTCTAGCAAGAATGAGTTTATCCTCATCAAGAATCTTCTCAGAGAATGGAACCAAGAGATTATCTGCTTTTACAGCCATCCAGCTCTTGCTATCCAATGTCATTACAGAAACAGGAATTCCTCTTTCCTTAGCATTCTTGATATATGGGCTGAGGTTATTGTTATCTCCTGCTGGAGAGACGATAAACAACATTCCCTCGATGGTCTTTGGATTAGCTAGGAATTCTGAAATTGACTGATGGTTAACATCATAGTTGAGCGCAATAAGCCTATTGGCAAGGTTTGAGGCAAAGAAATTTGCATCAGAGAAGAGAATAGTAATCTTATCAATTGTCTTAAGCTCAGCTGCAATCTTTACAAGGACATTGAGATTGTCCTCATTGAGTGTCTTCTCTGAAATTCTGCAGATACCCGCATGGAATGTCGCATTGATTTCCTCTGGAGTGCTATCCTTAGATAACTTCTTCAATTTTAATGGGAAAGCGCTCTTGCCAGCCTCATAATAGATCTTGAAATCCTTAAGTCCCTTGAAGCCAAGAGTCTTGCAGAATCTAACAACAGTAGCCTTGCTTACATCTGAAGCTTTGGCAATATCAGATATATCCATTTCCTGAATCTTGTCCTCATGCTTCAAGAGATATGCAGCAACCTTTCTTTCGAGAATGCTAAGTTCCCCCAGGTGTGCAGGCATCATTTCGGCCAATCTTGATTCATCCTTTATAGCCATTTTTCAGTTTTCCTCATTCTTTAAATTGTTGTTATGTCCCCGCCATATCTTTTGAAAAAGAAACCCGATTATTATTATGCAGTATTTTTCATTCACTTCAAGTAAGATTTGTATAATAAATCACTTGTGTAAAGAATGAGATTCTATGAAAACTTTTATGAGAAAAGCTGTAAATATAATGAATTAAGAGTAAACTAGTAATTTTTTTTCGTGTTTTATAGCAAATTTAATAATTTTGTACCATTAAATATCAGATCTGAACCAATCATCATATCTATTCCATCCTCAAGAGATGAAATGTAACTGCCATAGAAGGAATCCAGATTATTTCTGTTGCTTTTCCTTGCTTTAAAAGTATCGCTAGAAATTGAAACAGCGCCTTTATCTCCTGAAATGGAGAACTTGCTATGTCTCAATCCATCAGGAGCTTTGAAATTGATTTCAATTGAAGTATCTCTGTCAAAATACGCTCTATATGATGAATCATTGATTTTATCAAGCTTTGTCACAGGACCAAATAAATGGCAAAGAAGAAGCATCTCAGAATAGGAATCCAAAATATCAATCCTACCACCTGAGAGTTCTGGATTGCATTTCCAAGAAGATGCTCTATTGTAGATATCGGAATGTGGAAAAATATCCAGCTTTCCAGAGAGAACTTTTCCAAGCCTACCATCATCTATGGCTGCTTTTGCATTGATACACTCATCTGAGAAAATTACCTCAGCTGGGGATGATATAAATACGCCCTCGTCTTCTACAATGGAAAGAAGGTTCTCTACCCTTTCTAATGTGGTTTCCAAAGGACACTCAATTATGAGGCTCCTTCCTGTTTTTGCAATCATTGCTGCGTGCTGGAGATGGAGTGAATTGGGTGTTGATAAAACAACGACATCTACCTGCTCATCATCGAGAAGGTATTCTACCTCGTCATAGATTTTTGGAGATCCGTGTCTAGATGCAAATTCAGCTGCCTTATCTAGCTTCCGGCTGCAGACTGCAGCAAGATAACACCCATTCAGCCTCGATATAGACTCTGCATGTCTTTCAGCCCTTTGGCCTAGTCCGACGATGCCAAAGCCTAGCTTATCGCTCATACCTCTTCAGCATCCTCTACAGAATCGAAGCTATCATATACAGCCTCTAAAAAGTATGAAAGAATCGAAGCTTCATCTCTTGCTCCAGCATATGGACCCAAATCTTCCCTTCTATCATCACCATACATGACAATGTGGTCAGGACCGAAGAATCCCTTTGTGCCATAGTCCTGCTGAAGTTCCTTAACTGAAACACCAAGCATTGAAGAAAGCACCCTAAGGTCCTCCTTCTCGAGAGAAATAACGTAGATAAGCTCCCCATCGTTCTCGACTGTCATTGAATAGGAGATAGAGACAACGCTCTGTGGATTCTTTGGGATTGCATTTCTTATAAAGCAAAGATCCATGCCTTCGAGCTTGAAGCGCTTGAGGACGCCCTTATCTGTCATTGGTATATTTGGAAAACGATAGAAATCGAGTTCGTCTGCTAAAATCTTAGATATAATCATATTCTCTCCAAAAGTTTTTCCATTGTAAGGAATGTGAAGCCCTTTTCTCCCTTCTGATAGAGCTCAATGGCAATAGAATCACCAACATTCTCGATGCTATCAGAGTTTACCTCATCTACTCCATATAGTAGATGAATGACATCCCTTACAGATATTGAACCTAGAGGTCTTCCTGGGACAAAGGATGTATACTGATTGTTGGATGCAATGATAAATCCTGCTTCATCAAGCTCTCTAAGGTACTTCATGATTCTTGAAATAGGAATCCTCAAGGTTCTGGATATATCTTTTATAGATGTAACCCCCTCGCCTTTCTGATATCTGTCGCAAATCATCAAAAGAAGATTTATAGCCTCTGCAATAGTCTTTGCAGGACTCTGGGAAAGACCACTAATTGTGTTTCCATCTGGCTTGAACTGATGAATGTATGCAATCTCCGTTATTGCAATCAGGATGTACCAGAAGATGTAAAGGTAGAGAAGAACGAAGAAGATTGATGCAAGTGTTCCATAGATAGTCCAATATGAAACAAGTTTAGAAACTAGGAAACTGAATGCAAAATTAACTATTGATATGAATACAAGACCTGTAGTTGCTCCAATTGCTGCACTTGAATTCCTGACCTTTGTGTTTGGAACAGCTATTAAGAATAAGAAGAAAGAGAACCAAACCAAGGCAAGGGAACCAATCTTTCGCACCACTATTGCCATTGTCATTGTTAACTCTGTGTTATTTACATAAGCTTCAAATCGTGCCATAAGGGTACTTGAAAGCGCAAAGATCATTGCAATGAGCACGGTGAATACTATGAGGAAAATAACAAAAGTTCCATACCTCTTGACTACTCCATTCTGTGGCCTTGTCTTGTAAATCTGATTGATTACCATGTAAATTTTGTTTACAAGAAGGATTCCTGTATAAAAGTATGATACAAGGCCAATAGCGCCAAGGCGCATTGCATTTGCTGAATAGTTCACGAGCTCAGAAAGAATCTCTGCTGAAGCCTCATCGCCAAATGTATTGGTTAACCAAATCGTCAAGTTTTCGAAAAATGATTGGAGAGCATCAAAAGACGATAAGAAGGTAAACAAGAAGGTAAGACATGGAATAAGGGCAATAAGCGTTGAATAAACTAGGCCTGATGCCAAAATCGTAATATTCTCAATAGAAAGCCCCTTGAGTACATTCTTCAAGACTTTATAGTAATTTCCCCACCAAGAAGTCAGCTCTTTTTCTTTTTTTTCGTTACTCACTTAAAAATTCCCTATAGAATCCAGCAATGATATCCAAGCTCTCATGCTTTGTATCATCATTGAGAATCTCATGTCTTCCATTCTTTATCAGGGCAAGCCTTACATCTTCAATTCCTGCATCTTTATAAAGCTTGCATGACTGCTCAACGCCCTTGGAGAAGTTGCCAACAGGGTCATCTTCACCAGAAATGAGCAGAATTGGAAGATCCTTTCTGATTTTCTTAGCTACCGCTGGATCGTTGGCGATAATTGTACCTCCAATGAGGTCTTTATAGAAGCTAGATGTACAGGTAAAACCACATAGAGGATCTGCAATATACTTTTCAACCATCTCTCTATCCTTGCTGAGCCATGCAAAAGGTCCTTCGCTCTTGAACTTTGCATTATAGCCGCCAAAGATAATTACATTGAGCATCATATCTTTGTGCTTTGCACCAAAGAGTGCCTGCTTGAAGCTTGCAAGCCCCTTTCCAATGACACCAATTGCCCCCTGACTGCCTCCGGTACCGCAAATAACCGCAGCATCATAAATATCGCTATGGTCTGCAATATTCTTTCTTGCCATGAAGGAACCCATTGAGTGGCCAAAGATGAAGTGTGGGATGCCCTTATATTCCTCGTTGATGATCATATCAATGTCATAGCCATCGATAGATGCATGTTCCCAGCCATTCTTTTTGTTGAAATAGCCCTTAAGACCTTCCTCTCCAAGGCTATTGCCATGCCCCATATGGTCGTGGCAGAAAACTGCAAAGCCTTCATTGTTCATGTATTCTGCAAATTCGGCATATCTAGCACCATGCTCTGCCATTCCATGATAGATATGGATTGTTGCTCTTGCATTTTCAACTGGCCAAACTCTATAGAAAATCTTCTGCCCCAGTCTATTGATGAACTCTCTTTCCAACATCTGCCTTATTCCTCCTTCAAGCAACTTCATGATACCACAATTCTACTCAGAGATAACAATTCTATTATTTACCTGATTATAAATTAAGCATATTCTCAGAATATGCATTATCTCGTGGTATCTGACATACATGGACAGGAAGATGGCATACAGCTCATCAAAAACGCAATCAAAAGATTCAAGCCAGAGGGGATCATCTCTGCAGGCGATCAATGCCCTTACCCAGGGGAAGATCTATTCTCATCTCTAATTTCAGTCAGGGGCAACTGCGATAGATTCTACGAATATGGAAGCATTCCCTTTCCTCCGTTGAAGAGAGAACTTACCATATTTGGACGCTCTATATATGTGACACATGGAGATTCAATCTGGGTTGACGACTTAATGCTTGAAGAGGGCTCTGTTTTTATCTCAGGCCATACACATGTACCATCAATTAGAAAGGAAGCTGGAATTTATTTGCTCAATCCAGGATCTGCATCAAGGCCAAGGTCCTCTGATGGCCCCACAGCAGCATTACTATCAGAAGAAGGCTTCACCATCTTTTCCCTGATTGACTTCACCATAGTCTCCACCTTGAACTTCTCTGAATAGAAGTATTCCTTGAGCTTTCTCATAGGAACTGTTCTATTGTCGATTGCGCTCCTTGGCTCCATCTCAAAGTACTCTGGGATATCCTCCATCTCAAGCTTGAGCTTATCAAATAGCTCAAGACCCTTAGGTAGGAGTTCCTTCATCTTATGGCCATACAATGTGAATCCCCTACAGAACATTCTCATCAAAAATGGAACATGATAAGCAATCTCAGGGATTCTGCTCCAATAAAGGGCTGCTGCAGAAAATGGTCTATATCCATACTCCAGCAGGGCTAGGACATATATGAGCTCATACAATGCCAAGATAGCTGCACACTCAGGATTCATTGGGAATTTTGGAAGCACAGCACCTGCTGGAAGGAATATTGGAAGAGACATTGAAGACAAGATAGCAGCTTCATAGTTACCTCTCAAATCAGCAGAAATCGCCTCTCCTCTATCACTCTGGATAGCTTTTGGGAAAGTCTTAAGCCCCTCTTGGAAAAGAGCTCCAGAGCCTCTATTCTCTCCAATTAGGTAGATGAGCTTCAAATAACTTTCTATTGATAGATCCTTGATTCCAAGCATCTCAAGCTCTGTATCTTCAAGTGTGGATGCATATGAAAGCAGTGCACCAAGATGAGTGCTGTCCAAGCCTTGCTCGAAAGCTGCAGATGAAAGTTTTATGACCTTTTCTGGCGCAAATATACCCAAGTTGGTTCCAAGCATCATGACATCCTGCCAAGTTGGAAGAACTGAGTTGTCCTTCTTTCTTCTGCCACAGGCAAGGAAGCAATCCTGACAAGAGTCTGGATAGTTTCCATAGATCTCGACAAAGTTCTTCGATGAAAGTGAGTATGCTCTAGGATCGAAACGGTCTGAATAATATCTTACTGGAAGCCAACCAAGTCGGAGGGCATCCTCGACAAAGCAGCAGGCTCCCTGCTTTCTTATCCTTCTAGCAAAGGCTGACTTCTCTACCCTTCTGGACCACTTAGAAGCATTCTTGACGACATCAACCTTTGCAAAGCCCTGGGCAACGATTCCCTTGAGTCCTTTCTCATGGAATGCATAGCCCAATCCTGGAGCTGATACAGTCTTTCCCTGTCCCTGGAGAGTTGAGAATTTAATGCCATTATCGGCAGCTCTTGATGTAGAGAGAGCTGAATCTTGCACAGATCTTACAATCTTCTCGAACTCTGTAGATGTTGCGCCCTTCAATCCTTCTGCTGCTATAACTTCATATTGTCCCTGATAAAGAGAAACATAGCTTAAACGATGGATTTTGCCCCTGATGACCAAAGCAGAAAGGCCTAGCTTGTAAAGGCTATAGCCCATTGGCAAATTTGAGTATGCGAAGGACACCTTCTCTGTAATTGGAGATGTAAAAACAATGGAGAACGCTGCAGAACCTGCATTCTCGATTGCCTCTGAAGATGGGGATGCGATGACAATTGCGTCCTGATTGCATCCGTTATATAAATCTATTGCCAGTGCAAGCCCACGCATGCCACCATCAGGATGAAGGCTCATGGTTCCAGCAGTAAGGTCTATCTCCAAATACTCCATGGTTTAAGTATATAACAAAAATAGAAAATGGAGTATATTCTGACAAAAACAAACAGGGTGTATCGAAAATAATCAAATAAAAGTATTCCCATTAAAAACAACAATATCTCCCCATATAGTCTATTAATAAGCCACCTAGATAGGTTTTTCCTTTCTTTCTGAACAAGTTTGAATTATCATTTTAAGAATGGAAAAGAATACAATACTCTTCAATGGAGTCTCAGTAGACACCTACACATCAGTAAGGGAAAACGCGATTATTTCGCTCCTAGTCAAGGAAAGAAAGCTCAAATACAAGGACAACCCTCCTGTAGCAGCAATCGTAAATGGAGAGCTTAAGTCTCTCATGGATGAAATTCCACAGAATGCGCATATTGAAACAGTAAAGCTCTTCTCCTCCCTTGGAAGAAGAGTATACAGAAAGACCCTTTGCTTCCTTCTCTGCTATGCATCATCAGTTCTCTTTCCTGAGAGATCTCTTGTAATCGGACATAGCCTTGGAGACGGCTACTACTTCAGCTATAGAAACAAGGAAAAGCCAGATGTAGCGAAGCTCAAAGCTGTAATGAAGGCTGCAATCAAGGATGATATGAACATCAACATCGTTACAATCACATCTGACGATGCGCTCTACTATGCAAAGAGCAAGAACCTTACAGAGACAGAAAAACTCCTCAGTTCCAGAAATGATGGCTCATACCGTTTTTCTAAGCTTGGAACATGCATGGAGATGTATTACGAGCCAATGCTTCCTTCAACAAAATATCTGGAAGTTTGGGATCTGATTGAGTACGAAGATGGACTCCTCCTCAGATATCCACAGTCAAGAAATGACTTTGAATTGATGCCTTTCGAGAACCATCCTCTCTTGTTCTCAGTATTCAGCCAGAATAAGAAGCTTGCTGGACAGATTGACCTCCAGAGTCTTGGCGCACTCAATGAAAAGCAAACACAAGGACATATTGAAGAAATCATCATGTTCGCTGAGACAATGCAGAGAAGACGTTTCGCAGAGATTGGAAAGATGATCCTCGATAAAGAGAAGGTAAAGATTGTCTTCATTGCTGGACCATCATCCTCAGGAAAGACAACATCATCTCTCAAGCTCTGCAATGAACTAAAGCTCAATGGATATGCTCCTCTGAAGATTTCAATGGATGACTACTATCTTCCATATGACGAGGTTCCTGTAGACGAAAATGGAGAAAAGAACTTCGAAGTTCTTGAATCTCTAAACCTTGAACTCTTCAGAACTCAGATTGCATCCCTCCTCAAGGGTGAAGAAGTTCATCTATCATCATTCAGCATCAAGGAACAGCAGCATCACTTCCGCAGAGAAGGCGTGAGAATGACAGATAAGACCATCCTCGTCATCGAGGGCATCCACGGTCTCAATCCTGACCTTCTTCCAGACATCGACAGAGATGTATGCTTCAAGATTTACATCTCAGCTCTCACACAGCTTAACCTTGACTCAAGATCAAGAATCTCAACAACTGACAATAGAATTCTAAGAAGACTTGTAAGAGACTATAGAACAAGAGGAATCTCTGCTGTAGATACACTCTCTCGCTGGCCATCTGTAGAAAGAGGCGAAAAGAGATTCATCTTCCCATTCCAGAACAATGCAGATGTCATGATCAATAGTGCACTTGAATATGAAATTGGAGTGCTTTCAACATACGCAACTCCACTTTTGAGATCTGTAAAAAAAGAAGATGGAAGTGCATATACCACAGCTAGAAGACTTCTTAGTTTCCTCAAGCTCGTATATCCAATCCCATCTGAAAGTGTTCCAAACGATTCTCTCTTGAGAGAGTTCATCGGTGGATCAGTTTATGATGTCTATTAAATAAGAGACGTCTTATCGATTACAGCCCCGCCGTCTAGAAGGATGTCGGGGTTTTTATATGCCATCCTCATAAGTCTCAAAGCTGGACCAGATGGTGTATTGATTCCACTCTCCCAAGCCTCAACAGTCTTTGGAGACACACCCAAAAGATCTGCAAACAGACCAACAGAAAGCTGAAGATATAGTCTAATCTTCTTAACTTCCTTGGCACTGCTCTCCTCAAGAGGTGCAATTGAAATATATTTGTTTCTTTTAGTAATGACGCCCTTCCTTTTAGGGTAGAGGGCGTCTTTTACTGCGTCTTTATAGTAGCTCTGCATTAATGCTTTCCATAGATGTGGAGCAGCTCTTCCAAGAGATCGGAGAGTCTTCCCTTACATCTTCCACATACTGTTCCAGCACCGGTTTCTGCCTGAAGTGAAGCAAAGTCTGTAATCTTGTCTTCCTTGACGAGCTCCTCAATTCTCTGGTCTGTGATTCCCATGCATTCGCAGACAACTGTTGCAACTCTGCTCTTGTATGGATTATCCATTCCATTCTTCTCGAGGTAGTCGTCGATTGCAGCTCTGAGAGCCTTATCGCCAAGAACTGAACAGTGGAACTTATGATCAGGAAGACCGCCAAGCTCTGCCATGATTGCTTCTGGCTTGAGTTCATAGGCCTCGCCAAGCTCCATGCCAATGGCCATCTCACTCATCATTGATGTTGATGCGATTGCTGATGCACAGCCATATGTAAGCCATCTGAGATCCTTAATCTTTCCATCAACAACCTTGATGCCGACTCTCATCTGGTCGCCACAAGCAAGTGAACCAACCTCGCCAACTCCATCTGCTTCAAAATCCTCATCCTCCTTCCAGAGGTTTCTTGGATTCATGAAGTGCTCTTTAACTGTATCTGTATAGACCCACTGGGCCATAAAGCTATTTGCCATATTATGCCTTCCTTGTGCTCATCTGTCTAATGCGAGCAATTACAGGAGGAAGCTTCTCGAGTACGTACTCTACATCCTCCTCAGTATTGTATCTTCCAAAGGAGAATCTGACAGAACCATGGGCAAGCTCAACAGGAAGTCCTGCTGCCAATAGTACATAGCTTGGCTCAAGTGAGCCCGAAGCGCATGCAGATCCTGTAGATACTTCAATACCTTCCAAATCAAGGTAGAGGAGAATAGATTCACCCTCTGCTGATGGGAAAGATACATTGAGAGTTCCTGGAAGTGAAAGATTCTCATCATTTGAGCCATTTACAACAACATTTGGGATCCTTTCCTCGATGCCCGTTCTGAGCTTTTCCCTCAAAGCCCAAAGCTGCTTGCGCTCTGTTTCAAGATTTTCCCTTGCAATCTCCGAAGCTTTTCCAAGTCCGATGATTGCCTGATTGTTGTATGTTCCAGCTCTCATGCCATTCTCTTGGTGTCCACCATGAACGAAAGGTGAAACAGGAGCTCCCTTTCTTACATAAAGTGCACCTACGCCCTTTGGTCCATAGAACTTATGGCCAGAGAGTGAGAGATAGTCTGCATTGATATCCTTTACGTCAACAGCAATCTTGCCAATTGCCTGTGTTGCATCGGTATGGAAAAATGCACCTGCCTTGTGTGCCAGCTCACTTGCTTCCTTTACTGGCTGAATAACGCCGGACTCATTGTTTCCAGTCATAATGGAAACAAGAATTACGTCATTAGAAAGAAGAGACTCTAACTGTCCAAGGTCAAGTCTGCCAATATTATCAACTGGAGCATAGCTAACCTTGTAGCCCTTGCCCTCAAGATACTTTGCAGTCTCGATTGATGCTGGATGCTCAACTGTTGAGATGATGATTCTGTTTCTGTCAGAGCCGCTGTCGATGATATCTCTGAAGATATTGAATACCATGTTGTTTGACTCTGAGGCACCGGATGTGAAATAAATCTCTCCGGAATCCGAATTTATTAATTTAGCAACTTCTTCTCTAGCCCATGAAATACCTGCGGCTGATGAACGGCCATAAGTATGCATTGAGGATGCGTTTCCGTAGAGATCCTCGTTGTCGCGCATAATCTCTTTTACTTCATCGGCGATCTGAGTTGTAGCATTGTTGTCTAGATAGACTATGCGTCTATTCATATATTAAACCCTTACAGAATAAAAGTAGTATTATCCTAGTCTCTAGTCAAGATTGCCAAGAACAAGCTCTCTTTTTTTGGCGAATCTGAGGCCCTTTTGCTCCGCCCATCTCACATAGCTGCATGTAGGTGGAAGGATAGGAGAAAACATTGCCATCTTTAAGTTTATCTTCCTGCATCTATCGCAATACGAGAACCTATCCTCATACACTCTGCAGGACTTTGTATCCTCATCATAGAACTCGCAAGCCTTGTCAGGATCTATGACTACCATATCATCAAGAACAACCTTCTCGTGGCAGCATAGTCCGCATCGAGAACATATTGCTTCCCACTTCTCATGCTTCACAGAATGCTCCTGTATGATGCTCTGAAATCTCAGGCAGAATCTTTACAAGAGATACTGCAGCACGACCTGATTTGCAGATTTCCCAATCATGTGGATATGCAGCATTTCCAAGCTTCTCATATGTCATGACACAAGCTATGTTTGAAATTCTTATTCTTCCATCCTCCATCTTCTCAAGAGAAAACTGATCGTCATAATCAATCAAGCCAATTGATGAAAGTTCAAACTCTCCATTGAAGACAGGTGGAACATTGATATTCAGGAATGCAGAAGAATCGAGTCTTGATGCAAAGCTCTCCAAATTTTCCGCAAGGAACTTTGCAGGAGACTCGAAATCGTACTCCCCGTCTTTGTTCTTGTTCGTAGAGATTGCAATCGCCTTGTAGCCATAGAGACAGGCCTGACGCGCAGCTGCACATGTTCCTGAGTAAATGATGTCTGAGGATAAGTTATATCCATGGTTGATTCCAGAGACAATCAAGTCTGGCTTGATTGGAAGCAGATTTGACTTCAATGAGTAAATTATGCAGTCTGCAGGGGAGCCTGAAAGATGGAAATGACCATCATCAAACTCTGTCGCAAACACATGGCTATTAATTGTCATTGAATGGGACTTTGCGCTCTGCTCAACCGATGGAGCTGTCATATATATTCTGTGGCCATAGCTGGAAAGAACTCTTTCAAGAGTCTTAATTCCCTCTGCCATATAACCATCATCGTTAACAAGAAGTATATTCATAGATTACCGGTATCCCGGCCTCCATTAATCGTATAATTTGGTGGAAAACGAACAAATCAGTCAGCTTCAACAATTGAGATTTTGCCTGAAGGGATATAATCTCTAACCTCTGCATGGAAGCCGAAGATTCTCTCATATTCCTCTAGACGATTAGTATAGGCGAGTTTGCCCTCTTCATCAATCAAAGCAAGGAGAGTTCCAGACAATCCCACATAGACCTGTGAGATGGAACTAACGCCAGTAGTCTCCAATCCACGCCTTACAATCCAGTCAATCTCTGGGCTTGAAAGCTCTGCCTTTGATGTTATGTTCTTCTGCTGACTATTCAAAAGCTTTGAGAATGCATCGATATCTGATGCATTGATAGCTTCCCAAGCTTTCTTTGCAAATTCTGAATCCTGTATTACGAACTGAGCGAAGCGTCTCTGACTCTCGCTAAGCCCGAAGAGTATTGGCCTAAGCTCCTTCTCAGAGAGATCTCTGAGCTTTACAGAACGAGGAAGCTTGGCTTTGAGAGCCTGGAATATGATATCGCATTCATCTCTAAACTCATCTTCCTCAGGAGTGAGGACAGAGTAAGGAATAGCTGATGAAATGAGGTAGGAGCCAATGCCTTCAAAGTCATCGAAAGGATACTTTAGGAACTTATATTCATAGCTATCCAAATCGAAGAATACGACAGAGCCCTTCTCTGCTGAGAAGATTGTCACCAAGTCTCTCAGTCTTGCATTATAGAAAGGAGAGAATCGATTTGCTCCAAAGGCAAGCCTTACCATATCATCTCCAGAAAGATGAAGCTCAAAGAGATTGTTGAGGCCATAGATTATGCCTGCAAATATTGCTGATGTGAAGCTTGAGTTATCGCCGCCTGCACTCTGGCCCTTGATTGTGATATTCAACCCAGGAATTGAGATTCCAGAGATAGATACAACTTCATTGAGGATTGCCTTGGCAGCATTTGCCCACCTATCTTCTTTTCTATACTTAATGTTAGATATTTGGAATTTCTTCTTGTCCTGCTTACTTACATTGAGGACTCTGACAGCATTGTCCTGTCTTCTGGACATTGCAACTCTAAGACCATAGTCATTGGTGCTCATCAATGAAAAACCGCTTATAAAGTCCGAAAAAGCTCCAAAGAGGGTCGTCAACTGCGGTACCTCAACTATGATTTCTGGATTTTCGGAATACTCCTTAAAGTGGTTACTTTCTATATCTTTCATATCAAAGTGCCTAATATATTATCCCCCGACATTCCATAAAACGCAACTTTTTTCGGTTTTCCACAATTTATGGAACAAGATAACCGATTAAATTGGCTAAATTTAATGATTTGATTGATTATATGGGCAAAAAAACAACAGGTTGTACCAATTTGGTAAATTAAAAAATACAATTGCATGAATTTTGAGATAAAAAAAAGACCATAGATTTTCCTATGGTCTTTCTCTCCAGATACAGGTTTATTACTTTGAAACCTTGCCGTATCTCTTGTTGAAGCGCTCAACTCTACCTGTTGTGTCAACAAGCTTCTGTGTGCCTGTGAAGAATGGGTGGCAAGCGGAGCAGATTTCAACAGTGAGGCTCTTTGATGTGCTCTTTGTCTTGATGACATTGCCGCATGAGCAATGGATTTCCTGAAGCTGGTAGTTAGGATGGATTCCTTCCTTCATTTTTTTCCTCCAAAAGTTATCTATACTTAGTTTGCCTGCTTTCACAGACAAGGCATTTCTATATTATTCTTCCTGAGACCGGTGCATTCATCGAGTCGAGGAACTCCTTATTGTTGTTTGTTTTCTTCATTTTGTCAATAAGTGTAACCGACATATCCATATCATCAAGGTTGCCGAAGGCTGTTCTAAGGAGATAAACCCTAGAAAGAACATCCTCAGAGAGGAGAAGATCGTCTCTTCTTGTTCCTGACTTCTTGATGTTGATAGCAGGGAACTTTCTATTGTCTGCCATCTTTCTATCGAGGATAACTTCGTTGTTGCCTGTGCCCTTGAACTCTTCGAAGATAACTTCATCCATTCTAGAGCCAGTCTCAATAAGTGCTGTTGAAATAATTGTAAGAGAACCGCCCTGCTCGATGTTTCTAGCAGCACCGAAGAATCTCTTTGGTTTATGGAGTGCGTTTGAATCAACACCGCCAGAGAGGATCTTGCCTGATGCAGGAACTGTCTGGTTGTAAGCTCTAGCAAGACGAGTGATTGAATCTAAGAGAATTACAACATCCTTCTTGTATTCAACAAGTCTCTTTGCCTTCTCAATTACCATCTCTGCAACCTGAACATGGTGTGTTGCCTGTTCATCGAATGTTGATGCAACAACCTCTGCTCTTACATTTCTTCTCATGTCTGTTACTTCTTCAGGTCTTTCATCTACAAGAAGAACAATGAGAGTTACCTCTGGATGGTTTTCAGTGATTGCATTTGCAATCTTCTGCATGAGAACTGTCTTACCAGTTCTTGGAGGAGCTGTCAAAAGAGCTCTTTGGCCCTTTCCGATTGGACAGAAGAGGTCTACTACTCTATTTGACAGATCGGAAGGCTTTCCTTCCTCCACAATCTCAAGATGGAGTCTCTCATCTGGGAAGAGAGGTGTAAGAGAATCAAATGGTGCACGGATCTTAGCCATCTTTGGCTCCTCTCCATTTACCTTGATTACTCTAATTACTGCAGCAGACTTCTCACCTTCTCTTGGTGCACGGATCTGACCATAAACAGTATCACCAGTCTTGAGGCCTACTGCCTTGATCATTGATACAGAGATATAAACATCCTCAGATCCTGGAAGATAGTTGTTTGAAGCATATCTTAGATAGCCATAGGAACCCTCCTGGAGGATTTCAAGAGTACCTTCTACAAGGAGTGCGCCACCATTAGCTGAGTGGAGGCGAAGCATCTTTGCAATCAAATCCTGTCTTCTGCAATCGAGAATTACATCCTCAGGGATTCCTGCCTCAGCAGCTCTTCTTCTGAGTTCTTCGATAGGAAGTTCTGTAAGAACAGAGATAAAAAGCTTTGGAGCATCAGGATTTTCATCCAAGTTAATCTCTGGTGGAAGCTCTTCCTTTTCCCTCTTCTGGTTCTTGTTCTTATTCTTATTGTTGTTTCTATTGTCCTTGCGATTATTTCTCTGGAATCTTTCGCCCTTGCCTTCCTCGCTTTCCTCTGCCTTATCCTGCGCATCTTCAGACTTATCTTCCTCTGTTTCTGCTGGAGCTTGAGGCTCTGCGCCTTCGGTATTCTCAACAGCATCTGCTACAAGTGCGATTTCTGGCTCAGACTCATTATAAGAAATTGGAGCTTCTGCTGCTGGCTCTTCTGCCACAACTTCAGCAATAGGCTCTTCTGCTTCCTTCTTTACATCAGGAGTCTTCTTCTTTTTGGTTGTCTTCTGATTATTCTTCTTAGGCTCTCTTTTCTTAGGAGCCTTTTTTGCTGGTTCTTTATTTTCTGGTATCTCCGCCTCAGAAGAAGCTGCTGGCTCTTCTGCCACAGCTACTGCTACAGGTGCTTCTGCAACAGACTCTTCAGTGTTATAAGCCTTCTCATTTTCCTGATTCTGGAGATGCTTTTCTGTTGCTGCAGCTGCATTCTTAACAGTAATCTTCTTCTTTACGATAGTTCTTTTGATTTTTGTCTTTGGCTTTGGTGCTTCCTGAGCTACTTCCTGAGAAGGAGCAGGAATTGCTGCTTCATCAATGATTTCTGATGACATTAAATACTCCGATTATGCGTCAAGTATAAAGATTTTATGATTCTAATTTGTTTGGATATAAAATAATGAATTTTTAAATTACAGACAAATAATATTGTTGCTGGAGAGGATTGTCAACTCTCCAGCCTTTTTGTTAAAAAACAACCCAAGATTTGGCTATTTCTTCTGTGCTTTCCCCTCTAATGTAACTAGAAAGGAGGATAAATGCTGCTATTGAAGCCCTTCTTCTAACACTTTCCCTGCCCCATGAGCGAAGATGAATCTCAATAGACTCACTTTCTCTATAGCGGCTAGAGAATCCAAAGCATAGTGTTCCTACGCTCTTATCTTCCTGCAAGTCAGGGCCTGCGACTCCAGTAATGGAGAATGAGTAATCAGAATCCATGATGCTTCTGACTCCCTCTGCCATCTCAAGAGCACACTCTTTGGAGATTACTCCATATTTTTCAATTGTATCATCTGACACCTTGAGAACATTCTTCTTTACGTCAGTTGCATAGCTTGTAACAGCGCCGAGCATGTATGCAGATGAACCTGGAAGCGATGTAAGAAGTGAAGATGCAAGACCGCCTGTGCAACTCTCTGCACAAGATACTGTTGCACCCCTTTCCTTAAGCTCTGATATAAGGATCTCCAGTGCGCCTGTGTTGCCATCTACAAGTCTTGTTGGGCCAACCTTAGCTCTAATGGACTCGATTGCCTTATCTCTTGCGGCTTTGTCCTTTCCTGATACATAGAGTGAGATTTTATAGTCCTGGAATCTAGTTCCCCACTCAAGCTCGCTATCTGCTTCAGAGCAGAGCTCTTCGAGCTTTGCTTCTGGAGTAAGGAATGATGAATACTCATCCCTCTTCTCCTCTGGGAGATTGAGAACCTTTCTGATAAGAGGGAGAACTGTGCTATAGAACATTGGCTCCATCTCTCTTGGAGGTCCAGGAAGGGAAATCATCAGAGTATCCTTTCCATAGCCATAGAAACCAGGTGCTGTGCCATTTGGATTGTCGATGACTTCGAAGCCCTCTGGAATATATGCCTGCTTTTCATTGGCGCCTCTTGCCCTCTCCTCGCCCATTCTTGATACAAGGTGATTCCAGCATCTCTCATTCTTGATGAGAGGAACGCCCGCAGAAGCTGCTATTACAGAGCGTGTCATATCATCAGCTGTTGGTCCAAGACCGCCTGTGATGATAAGAATGTCATTGCTCTTCATGAGAGCAGACATGATTGACTGGATTGTTCCATCATCTGGGATTGCTACAATCTGAGATACATGGACGCCAATCTTTGTAAGTTCCTTAGATACGAGAGGACCGTGCTTATCTTGGATGATTCCTCTTGTAAGCTCGGTCCCGATTATGATGAGGCTAGCTCTCATTTCTTTCTTCCCTTGGCATATGTGATAATCTGCAATACAGCACCTAATGCAAGAACTGCAATTGAGATATAGATTGCTGCAAAAGCAAAGAGGTCTATATGCTCAACGTAGAATGTATTTTCGTAGTTCTCCTGGTAATATACAGGAACATCATAGATATGCCAATTCATTGTGAATGGCTCCATGATATCCTGCATCTCACCTGTAGGAGTGATCATACATGTGATTCCGCTGTTTGTACCTCTTACTGTTGCCTTTCTTGTCTCAACTGAGCGATATGTTGCAATCAATGCATGCTGCATCTCAGCAGATACCTTCTTAGACCAGTTGTCGTTAGTCATGTTTATGATAAGCTCTGCTCCATTTGCAACAAACTCTGCAGGTATAGATCCAAATGAATCCTCATAGCAGATTGGAGTTGAGAACTTTACGCCATCTGTCTCAAATACAACAGGCTCATAGCCCATCTCCCACCAGTTATAGTCATTGGCAAGAAGCATATTATATAGCCATGGGAGCTGCTTTTCATATGGGAAGTGCTCTGTGAATGGAACAAGGTGCTGCTTCTCATATTCCTTGATAATCTCACCATCATCGAAGAGGATAACTGTGTTGTAGTCCTTTCTATTCTGGTTGCCCTCTTCATCATAGGCAGGCTTTGTTTCATCGTCGATGATTCCCTTTGGGTTGCCTGTGAGAAGTGGTACAGGAAGAGACTTTCCGAATTCAACAAAATCTCTGGTAAGGTTTGCGATATCTTCCCATCCAGAGCCTTCTTGATAGTAGTTCATGTGCCAAGATACGGATGGAACAAATGCAGTTTCAGACCAAATGATCAAGTCAGGATTCTCAACGAGGGATTCGTATGTCTCTCTCTTAAGGTTGTTGTAGTTCTTGAGATATGTTGAATAACCACCCTTCCAAGAGTCGTGATTGTGCTGTACAGCAGCAACTCTCAGAGTCTGGTCAGGCTCTCTGTCATTCCAGTAAGAGAGCTTGATGCCTCCATAGATAAGCGATGCGATTACCAATGCGGCATAGATTGCTACAAAGATAATATTGCTCTTTATCTCAGACTTGAAGGTTACCTCATCGCGCTTCATCATCTTCCACAGAGTATTTCCAACAAATGCCTGAGGAAGGATCATCAAGAAGATAATTCCCCAAACGCCTGTAATATCTGCAATCTGGATCATGATTCTATACTGCCAAAGCGCATAGCCAAGATTTCCATATGGATAGCCAGCAAACCAGTTCTCTGCAAGATAGGCATAAGCAACCCAAATTACGCCCTGAAGTAGATATCCTCTCTTAGGGAAGAACGTAATAGCTGCCTTGAGAGCCAAAAAGAGGAGAAGCATCTCGCCACCCTTAATAATTGGCGCAATTAAAATAGCTAGAGGATGGAATCCAGATAGCCAATAGTTGAAAAAGAAGTAATAGCAGAGACCAAATAGGAAACCATAGAACCACACACACTTAAATGTTGTGTTTCTGATTACCATGAATACTGGAATGATCGCAAATAGCGCAATGAAGCCAATTCCATTCTTGCTGATGAAGCCTGGGAAGGAAATGGAAAGAATAAATGCTGATACTAATAAAGTAAGAACCTCAGAACATACAGTCCTGAGGCTCCTATTTGAATTAAGCTTAACCAAATTCAATTTCTCCAACGCAGTTTACTCTGCATCGCTTGGAGCATCTGTGATGTTCCAAACAAAATCCTTGAGTTCCTTTCCTGGGCGGAAGATTGCTACTCCATGCTTATCAACTGCGACTACGTCACCAGTCTTAGGATTGCGAGCCTTTTCTCTACCCTTTCTGATACGGACCTCAAATGTACCAAAGCCTCTAAGCTCGATTACACGATTATCTTTGAGTCCATCCTTGATTTCCTCAAAGAGCTCGTCGATAACAACATGAATATCGGCTCTATTGAGGCCAAGCTTATTATGCAGACTCTCGATAATAGCTGCATTAGTAAGTTTATCATCCATAAACGACACCACCCCGGAACTAATTAAGCAAGCTTATTGAAAGCATGAGCAAGTCTACTCTTCTTTCTGTCTGCAGTATTTCTGTGGACGATGCCCTTACCTACTGCTGCATCAAGGAGCTTGCAGCTCTCTGCGAGTGCTACTGCTGCTGCTTCCTTATCGCCCTTTGCTACTGCTGTATCAAACTTCTTAACTGCAGTTCTTACTGTGCTCTTTGCTGCACGGTTGCGGAGACGACGTGTTGCTTCCTGGCGTTCTCTCTTCTCTGCGGACTTATTAGCCATATATTTTCCTCCAAAGGTAAACCTTCTAGTTTATTTAACGCTCCTTAAAGACAGCGCGATTATTGACATTATCATAAACAATAATTTCGGTCAATATAAAGTTTTATCAATTTAAATAATTGCCAAAAAGACTAATTGGAAAACAGTTCATCCTGGAATTCCTGGCTAACTTCCCAATAGCCGGTTTCTCCATTAAAGCTTACTTCCTCGAATGGAATGAAGATGGTTCTGCCCTCAGATGCCTGACAAAGAAGTTTTCTAGAAAGAATATTTACTTCCATAACTCTCCAAAGATCATGCTCAATCTTTAGCCTTGTTCCCTCTGGTGGACAGCCAGCCTTCTCTTCCATATAGTAGTCATATTCATATGCCAAGCAGCAAAGCAATCTGCCGCATGGACCAGAAATCTTTACAGAGTTCAGGGAAAGATTCTGCTCCTTAGCCATCTTGATGGTAACAGGTTCCATCTCCCTAGATATTGAGTGGCAGCAATAGTCTCTACCACATACAGAGAGTCCTCCGATCAGTCTAGATTCGTCTCTTACGCCAATCTGCCTAAGCTCGATTCTCATTCTGAATACAGAAACAAGATCCTTGACCAGGTCTCTGAAGTCTACTCTTTCTTCTGCTGTAAAGAAGAAAATTACCTTAGGCTCACCAAGAAGGAAGTGTGTTGTAACAAGCTTCATCTTGAGATTGTGCTTCTGAATCTTCTCTCTGCAGACAAGAAGAGCATCTTCTTCCTTGCTGCAATTCTCTGCATATCTTGCCATCTCAGCAGGTGTTGCAAGATGGTCTATCCAAGAAACATCTCCAGAAACTTCGATCTTCTGAGGCTCCTTGGAAATCTGGCAACCGAAGCAAGAAGAACACTGATGCTCGTTTTCATCTTCAGAGCAAGATGTCTCTTCTTCTCCAAATTTGAGGCATGCACCACGAACTTCTGCACATCCTGGCTCATAGCCTGTTCCAGGAACAGGTGCTGCTCCAACAATGATTCCAAGGTCTAAGCCGAACTTAGTATCATACATAACAGGAGTGCCAGCATATAAAACACTATCCCAAGCACAAAGACACATGTCATTGTACGATGGGTTCTTTACAACATATACATATGCAGAATTGTCTTCCGTCTCGATTCTTTTTTTAGCCATTACAAAAATGCTAACAATACAATTGACTTTTTACAAGTGAGAGTGTTGATTATTCACCCAAATCGATTACTCCTATATACTGGTTGCATGATTGAAGATAAGTTGATTCTAGCTCCTCTTGCGGGCTATACAGATAAAGCATTCAGACAGATATGTACATCATTTGGCGCAGACATCACAGTAACAGAGATGGTTAGCGCAGAAGGCCTAAGCAGAGATAGCGTGAAGACAGAAGAGCTCCTTGAAAGATTCGAAGGCGAGGATAGACTCATTGTGCAGCTTTTTGCTCCAAACGAAGATCCTGTCAGACGCTGCATCAAGAACCTCATGAAATACAACCCAACACAGATCGACATCAACTGTGGCTGTCCTGTCCCTAAAGTTGTTAAGACTGGAGCAGGCTCTGCCCTGATGCTCGAACCTGAGAAAATCAAGAGAATATGCAAAGTAATCAAAGAAGAGACTAATCTTCCTCTTTCAGTTAAGTTCAGACTAGGCTGGGATTCAAACTCAATCAACTATCTAGAATTTGCAGATATGGCTGTCGAAGGTGGTGCAGATGCTCTTACCCTACACGCAAGAACAAGAGCACAGGGCTATGCTGGTGTTGCAGACAGGGAAGCTTTCAGAACCCTTGCACATCACATGATGGGAAGCGGTGTAAAGACCTATGGCTCTGGAGATGTATTTACAGCTGAAGATGCGATTAGAATGATCGAGGAATACAAGATGGACGGTGTCATGTTTGCCAGAGGAGCAATTGGCAATCCATTCATCTTCAGAGAAACAAGGTCATATATCGAAAAAGGCGAATACGAAAAGCCAGGTAGAAACGAAGTTCTTGAGACTGCTATGAGACACTTTGACCTCATGGTCCACTACTATGGCGAAAATCTCGCAGGAAGGGAGATGAGGAAGCACATGATGGCCTACCTAAAAGGCATGAGCGGCGCAAAAGAATCTAAAGCTGCCCTAACAAGTGCGCTTACGCGTGACGACTATCTCAGATCAATCGAGCCTTTGATGATATAGAAGTTCTTAATAAGCAAGACTTTTAACTCAATAAATAAACTTTATTTTTTTCTTGAACTCTAAAATCCAGTGAGTTAGCATTTTTAAATGTAGGAGGCTCTCATGCGTGTTTTAGTGCTTGGTTCCGGTGCAAAAGATCATGCCATTGCTTGGTGGTTCAGTAAGTCCAGTTACATTTCAGCCCTTTTTGTGGCACCTGGAAATATGAGCACTGAGGACTTTGCAACAAATCTGCCTCATATCAACCCTGCAAATCCTCAAGAGGTATATGCAACCTGCGTAGAAAACAAAATAGATTTCGTTTTCATTGGAACAGAAGCACCTCTTTTCACTGGCGTTGTAGAATACATCAGCCACAAGGGAATCACAGTATTTGGAGCACCTTCAAAGTCCATCAAGCTCGAAGGTGACAGAGCTTTCTCCAGATCATTCACACAAAGACACAACATTCCAGTTCCAAAGAATGCACTTTTCGCAGAAAGCTCAAGCTTGGAGAAATATCTGAAATTGCACGAGGGTGAACAGTTCATCATCAAGTCAAACTCAGTTGCTCCATCTAGAGTCATGCTCAATTCAGCAGATACAGATGCTCTTCTCGAATATGCTAAGCTCCTTTTCACAAAGGGCCCTGTTCTACTTGAAGAGTGCGTACATGGAATTCCTGCAACTTGTACATTGCTTGTAGATAACCATGGCTATTTGATGCTCCCAATTACAAGTGACTACACAAGTGTATCAAAGACCAACACTACTCCAACTGGTGGCATGGGTGCTGTATGTCCTGTTCCACTCATTGAAGAAGTTATAGAGAAGATCATTGAAAAAATCGTTGAGCCTACGCTCTATGGAATGAAGGTCGAACAGCTTGCTTATAGAGGCGTACTTACACTCTCCTTGATCCTCAAGGAAGGAATGGAGCCTGTCTTAGTTGATTACCATGTAAGATTCAACGATCCTGCTACCCAGGCAATGGTCCCAATCATCAAGACTGACTTGATTGAAATTCTGAATGCCATGACAAGAAACGAGGTCAATACTATCAAGCTTGAGACCACAGATGACTGTACAGTTGCCGTAGTTCTTGCATCTCCAGGCTACCCTCTGAAGCCTATTATGGATATCAAGATTAATGGAATCACAAACGTATTTTTGATGAACGTTGAGGATAAGCCACTCGTATTCTGCGGTGCAATTGGACTTAAGGATGGCATTCCAGTAACAACTGGTGGAAGAAACCTCACCATCGTTGGAAGAGGAAAGAACATTGAAGATGCAAATAAAAAAGCGTATGCTCTTATTCAGAACAAACGCTTCTCTGATCTTTGGTATAGAGAGGATATCGGAAATAGCTTCTTCAAAACCTCTACTTTTATTAGCGATGCAACCTTCTAAATTCGTAAAGAAGAATTCCTGTGGCTACTGAAACATTGAGGCTGTCGATATGACCACGCATTGGGATTGATACGATATAATCGCAGTTCTTTCTTACGAGATTTGAAATACCATCGCCTTCTGATCCCATGACAATTGCTGTTCTGCCAGAGAACTTCTCCTCATAAGAGTTTGTTCCTGCCATATCTGCACCATAAATCCAGAAGCCATTATCCTTGAGTGTCTGAATCTCTCTGTTGAGGTTAGTTACAACAGATACTGGAACATACTGAGCAGCACCTGAAGAAACCTTTACTACTGTCTCATTTGCCTGAACGCTTCTTCTCTCTGGAATCATTACAAGATTAACTCCGAACTGGTCTGCGCTTCTCAAAATAGCACCAAGGTTATGTGGGTCTGTAATTCCATCAAGGATGAGAACAAGTGCATCCTGGCCTTCCTCTAAGCTATTGCAGAAAGCCTCTACAGTTGTCTCCTGAAGTCTTGAAGCACCCTTTCTAGCCCCGCCGAGCTCCAATAGAGCACCTCTGAGGTCTACGCCAGGGAGCATTCTCTCAAGTTCTGGCTTTGAAA
>JAGBWX010000086.1 GCA_017629575.1 Spirochaetales bacterium
CCCAGAGCAGTGTCAATCTTCTTACTAACACCCAAGAACGGACAAATGCCCAAGAATTGACTCAATACGATATTATTAACTAATATCTCAGAGATAAATATCAAGAAATATACCATAATTCTTTTATTTTAGATCGTTTCAATGTTAGACCACTGCGTTGTTAGATCGCTACTCTGTTAGACCACTGCGTTGTTAGATCGTTTCACTATTAGATTTCTTTGCGTCTAACAGCCGCCTTGCGGCGGTCTAACAGGCGAAGCCGGTCTGACTTCTAACAGCCCGCAGGGCGGTCTGTTTATTTTTTCATCAGTTTTTGCATCAATGCCATCAAGTATCCTAATTGCTTCCCTGAAGCCTGATTCAACATTTCTAGGAAGGTCAACCTGAGTTGGGTCACCTGTAACGATGGCCTGTGAAGACTCGCCTATTCTAGTCAAGAACATCTTCATTTGCGATGATGTAGCGTTCTGAGCCTCATCAAGAATAACAACAGACTTATTTAAACTTCTACCTCTCATGTAGGCAAGTGGTGCAATTTCAATAGTGCCGCTATCCTCAAGTCTCTTGATATCCCTAGGAGTTAAAAGATAGTCCATAGCATCATATAATGGCTTTAGATATGGGTTAAGCTTCTGAGAAAGGTCTCCTGGCAAGAACCCAAGGCTTTCACCAGCTTCAACAACAGGGCGAGTTAGTACAATCTTATTCTTTTTTCCAGAAAGAACTTCCTCCAAAGCCCATGCAATTGCAATAAATGTCTTACCAGTTCCAGCTGGACCTGATGCAAATACAATCTGATTTTCCTGCAAAGCAGAAAACATCTCTCGCTGAGCTTGGCTCTTTGGCCACACAGACTTTCCAAGAACAGTAATTTGCCTCTTGTCTGAGCTAGTCTTTCCTTTAGGACGCTCAAGATCTACAAAAGGCTCATCAATGAGCTGAAACTCCATATAAATTTCGCTCTCAGAGAGTTCACCTCTCTTTTTAGCTGCATTTTCAAGTCTTTTCATAAACTCAATAAAGCCATCTCTTGGCTTAAGAGTAGAAAGAGAATTGCCTCTGGCTGATAAATCTGAGCCAAGAAGAAGCTCGAGATAAGCCAAATTCTTGTCATTTGGTCCAAGAACCTTGCTCATATTGTCATTTGAAAATACATAGGTATCAGCCATTAATTGTTTTTCACCCACTCTAATTCTTTATTTACAAGTTTTTGTTCCCACTTCTCATCAACTTTGAGCTCAGGAAGAGTCTTCCAAGCAAGATATACTGTCAACTTAGGAATAAGGGAATATTCTGTACCAGATTTTACAACCTCAGCTGAATATTTACAATGGAGGTCCCAGTCCTCCATGTAATGTGTAGCTTCGAGAGAAGCATTCTTCATAACAAAGTTAGTATTTCTTCTACCATCACCAATAAAATCAACAGAACGCCACAAATCATCGAGCATCATCTTAACTGAGAATTGATCATTATCATCGTAGTACCTGTAGAAACTGTTGTTATAAGAACTGAAGGAGAACTTAAAGTCAATGAATTCAGCCACGCTGAATGATAGAGACGGTGCAATTGTAAAAGATGCAGACTCAAAGCCTGATTCATCCATGGAGAAATCTGAGCTGATGCCAAACTTCAAGTTCACCCTACCTTTCCAGAAAGTTAAAGGATCAGTTGTATAGCTAACCTTCATATTGAAATCTGAGAATTTAACATTCTTTGTCCCTATATCAGTCCTAAAGTTTAGAGATGAGGAAAGATGTGGAATAGAGAGGGTTGTCTTTATTGAATCAAAGTAGTTGTTGAAATTGTATTTTGATGAGTAATAGCTATACTTCACAGCCTCTGTCAAAGAGTATTTCTTATCCTTAGAGCGTATTGACGCAGATGCATTGATTGAAAGCGGCTTAAAGAAATCATTTGCATCAAAATTTTTCGTCTGATAACTCATTGATGAGGAAATAGTTACAAAGGTAGAAGAATAACCTGTAGATAGCTCCAGCATATCCTTCTCATAGCTTTCCGTTTCCTTATTTTCAACAAATTTCCAGCTGGTTGCTAATATAAATGGTCCATTTTTAAAGCTTATTTTAGGATTTAAAGATCCAACGAGAGGCTTAAGTGTGTAACTGACAGATGGAGTGATTGTGTAGTCCCCCAAATTAAAGGACTTAGAGAGAGAAATCTTATGCTGGTAAATAGTTTCCTTATTCCAGCCAAAATCAAATTCACTCTTCTTTTCACCAACAAGGGATTTATTTCCATCAGAAACTAAGAAGTCGTTGATTGTCTTATTATTAATTAGCCTCATAGAAAGCGAATAAGAAATACCAACCTCTGGAATCTTTATACTCAATTCATTGTTCAGGTTAAGCTGGTTTGTTTCCTTAATTTCCTCTTCAGAATCATCATAGGCCTTCTCTGCCTTGAAACTATAGCTTGGCGTAAGAACATTGGAAAGAGAAAACCATTTAGAAACAGAAGATGACAATGTGAATTTAGAGGAGAGAGAAAGGGACTTATCATTATCTGTAATCTTTCCATATTTATAAGCATTGGAACTTTTGAAGCTTTGAGAGATAGAATACTTCAAGCTTGTGTTAAATGATGTTGTCTCACTCTTCTCCTTTGGTGCATTTTCTGTATACAGAGGAGCCAGTAGAGGGTCAGAAAGGATATGAAGGTCGCTATATGAAGGTTTTTCACTGTTATCTTCTGCTATTTCCTCTGATGGCTTAGTTGTAATCTTGTCAGATAGCGAAAATAGAGTTCCCGATAGATTTGAGCTAATAGAAGGCAATGTAGATTTAGTGACTTTATATGTATACCTAGATGGATTATCTATGTTTTGTCCATCAGATAAAATTTTAGATGCAGTATCAAAACTATAAGTATTCTCAATGCTTAAATCTGAAATTGATAAGGAAGAAACCACACTTCCCAAATATTTGCTAGGAAGTGAATAAGATGTCTTAACTCTACGTGTGAACGAGGATATTGAAGATTTGTAATCAGTCGGGAATTCTGGATTCTTACCCAAAATTGGATCGATGGAGAAGCCATAGAGTCTATTTCCAAAGTCGACCAGAACCTTATCGTCTGAATAGAATGGGAAGCTTGCATCAACTTTCAATCCAGAGTTTGAATATGTCAGAGAATTTATTCCATAATATCTAAGCTTTGATTCTTTATCATAAACAGGCGCTGATAATGCCAATCCATCAGAAACTGATATCTTCAATTTTTTATTCAGCAGTGTGATATACCCATCTAAGCCAAGATGGACTCCTCCTCCATTGAAACTCTGAGACCCCTTATAGGTATCAAATTCGACAGAAAGGAAGCTTCCACTATCCTTTGCCCATTTTTGAAGTGGATTCAACTCTTCCAAAGATGAATAATAATATCCATTTGGATATAAAACTCCTGTTTCCTCATTGCTTGTCAGAAGACTTGTAAAAGAAGATGAACTTTCAGAGGATTCAATATCCTCATTAACTCCAAAGATTTCAAATGTTGTATTTAAAAATGCGCCTTTTGCAGAGTCAAATCCAAAAGCTGGGTTGCCTGTGATTCTTGAACCAGGGAAAAAGAAGAAAGGAACATATAGAATTGGGACTCTACCAATAGAAAGCCATGCATTGGATATAAACATATCCTCTCCAGGCAGCATTGCAATATTCTCAGCTTTGATGGAGGAATATCTTGTCTCTGGATTTGATGCTATATAGCCATTGCCATAGAGGATGCCACCACCTGGAAAATAAGTTAAGCTTTCGCCAGTTGTATAGAATGTTACGCTTTGATCATCGCTGTTTTTTCTCTCAGAGGAAGTTGTTGCCTCTGAAACATATATTTTGCCACTATCCCAAAATACAGTAACAATATCTGCATAGATTGAATTAAGGGATGCATCAGAAGCTGTATCTTCGAATACAACCTCATCAAGAGCTGTCAGTTTTTTGTTCTTTGAGTCTACAATGATTGTTCCAGCATGCAGAATCTTCTCAGATGAACCATTTTCCAAGAAAGATATCGAAGCATCTCCTGTTAATGTAACGACATCTTTATTATTGGTAAGAGAATCAGCAGAGAGAATTTTAATTATATAATCACTGTATTTTGAATCAGATGTGTCTGAATAGACCTCAAGATTTTCATACTCATATAAGGCATTCCTCATCTCTGCATCTGTACCAATAGGCAAACCTCTATACAGACACATGCTTCTTAAAGTTTCACTATCTGCATAGTAAATAGCAGATGGAGAAAGCCCTGCAAAGAGAGGTATTACAGAAAGAGTTAAAATGAGGAAAATCAACAATCTTTTCATCAATCCAAATATCTACTCAGGTAGTAGCCTGTGTAGCTGCCCTCCACCTTCGCAACATCCTCAGGAGTTCCTACAGCAACGACATTTCCGCCGCCATCGCCACCCTCAGGACCAAGGTCAATAACATAATCTGCACACTTGATCACATCGAGATTATGTTCAATCAGTATAACAGAGTTACCCTGATCAACAAGCTTTTGAAGAACCTCCAGAAGCTTTTTGACATCAGCAAAATGAAGACCTGTTGTTGGCTCATCAAGAATATATAGTGTCTTGCCTGTCTGAACTTTAGAAAGCTCTAAGGCAAGCTTTACTCTTTGAGCTTCACCTCCAGATAGAGTAAGTGCACTTTGACCAAGTGTGATATAGTCCAAGCCTACATCCATCAAAGTCTGAAGCTTTCTTCTTATCTTTGTATGTGCAGTAAAGAATTCATAAGCCTCAGAAACAGTCATATTGAGAACGTCTGAGATATTCTTGCCCTTATATGTAACAGCAAGAGTTTCCTTGTTATATCTCTTTCCTCCGCAGACATCGCACTTTACATATACGTCAGGAAGGAAGTGCATCTCAATCTTTATAGTTCCATCTCCTGAGCAGTTTTCGCATCTGCCACCAGGAACATTGAAGGAGAATCTACCAGATTTATATCCCCTAGCCTTTGCTTCCGGCATCTCTGCAAACAACTCTCTAATTGGAGTGAATAGATCTACATAAGTTGCAGGGTTGGATCTAGGAGTTCTTCCAATTGGAGACTGATCGATCGAAATGAGCTTATCAAGATGTTCTGCACCAGTTAAAGATTCATAGCCATCAAGCTTCTCTTTCTTCTTCATTATCTTTCTGTTGACAGCAGGAAGAAGAATTTCATTGAGGAATGTAGATTTTCCGGAACCTGAGACGCCAGTAATTACAACGAACTCACCAAGAGGAATATCAACATCTATCTTCTTAAGATTATTCTTCGCACATCCTTTGATAGATATTATCTTTCCATTGCCCTTTCTTCGCTTCTTTGGAACATCGATGGTCAATGCACCAGATAAGAACTGACCTGTTATTGACTTTTCATTTGCCTGTATTTCCTCTGGAGTACCCTCTGCAATGATGTAGCCACCAAGTTCTCCAGCACCAGGACCAAGATCGACAACATAGTCAGCAGCTCTGATTGTATCTTCATCATGTTCAACTACAAGAACTGTATTTCCTAGATTTCTGAGGTTCTTCAAAGTATCGATCAGCTTCTGGTTATCTCTTTGGTGAAGGCCAATAGATGGCTCATCAAGAACGTATAAAACACCAGATAGGGCTGATCCAATCTGAGTTGCAAGCCTAATTCTCTGAGCTTCGCCACCTGAAAGAGTTCCTGCAGCTCTATATAGTGTTAGATATCCCAATCCAACATTCTTCAAGAAGTTGAGGCGAGACAATATCTCCCTCATGATAAGGTTTGAGATATCTTTCTCAGTGTCTGTCAGATTGAGTTCATCAAAAAACTTCAATGACTGATTAACAGAAAGTCTTGTAACATCAATAATTGACTTTCCACCAATATATACAGACAAAGCTTCTTTCTTTAGTCTTTCACCTTTGCACTTTGGACAAATGAACTCGCTCTTGAATCCATCCATCCAAATTCTTATAGGAAGAGATGCTGTTGTTCTGTATCTTCTTTCTAATTCAGGAATTATTCCCTCATACTCTTCAGTAATCTGAGTCTTTTCGCCCTTTCCATTCTGATATACATAAGAGTACTTATCTCCACCGCCATACAAAAGAAGAGTGATAAACCAATCTGGAAGATCTTCAATCTTCTGATCTAGTGAAAACCCATAGTGCTTATATAGTCCCTCAATTGCGCTTCTATAATAATTTGCAGTTGGCTTATGAGTTTTTATAGCACCTTCTACATAACTAAGATGTCTTTCTGGAATAATCTTATCTGGATCAAAGCTGAATGTAGCACCAAGGCCATTGCATTCAGGGCATGCACCAATTGGGCTATTGAATGAAAAGAATCTAGGTTCAATTTCAGGAATTGTTATGCCACAGTCAGGACAGCTGTTCTTCTGGCTATAAAGCTCAGATGTCTTTTCATCATGATAAACAACCTCAACAAGTCCATTGGCAAGCTCACAGCATCTTTCGATTGCATCGGAAATTCTTGTCCTTTCCTTCAAATCAATCTTAACTCTATCAACAACGATAGATACATTGTGCTTTAGCTTCTTTTCCAAGGCTGGGATTCCATCTTCTAGGGAGTGAATCTTTCCATCAATTTCAGCCTTGAGGTAACCAAGCTTAAGGGCATCTTCTAAAATTGCCTTAAATTCGCCCTTCTTATTTCTCGCAATTGGAGCAAGAAGCATAATTCTTCCGCCCTGTGGATGAGAGAAGATAAAATCGATTATTTGGTCAACGCTAGTTTCTGTGATTTCCCTACCACAGATAGGACAATGCATATGGCCAATTCTTGCCCATAAAAGTCTGTAATAGTCATAAATCTCAGTAACTGTACCAACTGTAGAACGTGGATTCCTGTTTGTAGACTTCTGCTCGATTGCAATAGATGGAGAAAGGCCTTCGATTGTATCTACATCAGGTTTTTCAAGTCTTCCAAGGAACATTCTTGCATAGCTTGAGAGAGACTCCATGTATCTTCTCTGACCTTCAGCAAAAATAGTGTCAAACGCAAGAGAGCTCTTGCCTGATCCGGATAAGCCGGAGATAACAACAAGAGAATCCTTTGGAAGAGATATATCGATATTCTTCAGGTTATGCTCTCTAGCACCCCTGATTATTATTTTGTCATTCATTGCAAATTGCCTCAAAGAGCGCCTTTTCAGCGTCTATTTCATCTACTTCCTTAAATAGCACGCCTTTCTTATAAAGGAAAATCTTTCTTCCTATACCTGTTAATGCATAATCTGCATTCTTTGCCTCTCCTGGTCCATTTACTGAACAACCCATGATTGCAACTGAAATATTTTTGTTTAAAGCCAAAAGTTTGTTCTGTATCTTTGATAAAAAGCCCTGGCTATCAAAAGTGTGTCTACCGCATCTAGGACAAGCAACAATTCTTACGCCATCTTTTCTAAGGCCAAGAGTTCTTAATATCTCAACTCCTGCAATAACCTCATCCTCTATTGATCCATTGATTGAAACTCTGAGAGTATCGCCAATATTTTCAGAAAGAAGAGTGCCTAGTGCCCAAGAAGACCTTACTGCACTTGTTACAGCAGAGCCCGCTTCTGTTATTCCCAAGTGGAATGGATAATCAGATTGCGCCTTGAAAAGCCTTGCAGCACGCATAGAGTTCTCGATATCTGAGCTCTTTAGAGAGACTACTGTATTTTCAAATCCCCAAGACTCAAAGTCGTTGATATACTCAAGTGCTGTATTTACCATCAACTCAACAGGATCCTCGCCTTCATGTCCCTTTGGAAGAGAGCCTGTATTGAGGCCAATTCTAATAGCACTACCCTTATCTTTGGCAGCTTTAACAACTTCTTCAGTCTTCCATCTAGCACCAATATTGCCAGGATTGATCCTGATTTTATCAGCACCACACTCAAGAGCCTTGAGTGCCATCTTATAGTCAAAGTGAATATCTGCAACAACAGGAATGACAGATCTTGAACATATTTCTCTAAACACAGGTTCATCTGCTTCTGAAACGAATGAGAATCTAATCAAGTAGCATCCCATATTTGAAAGAAGTGAAATTCTCTCAACA
>JAGBWX010000087.1 GCA_017629575.1 Spirochaetales bacterium
GCTTCTTTACATTCCTCTTGAGATATTTCGGTTCACTTCCAGAAGGTGTGTCATTGGCTATCTTGCTCATGAACATGATGACTCCAACTATCGACAGATATGTAAAGGTTAAGAAGTTTGGCTTTGTTAAGCCTGAAAAGAAAGCAAAGGAGGCTAAGTAATGAAGAATTATCTCAAGACTGGCATCATCCTTTTTGCTATCTGCGCAGTTTGTGCATCTCTTTGTGCTTTTGTTAACTCTGTTACAGCACCAAGAATCGCAGCTAATCAGGCTGCAGCTAATCTTGAAGCTGCCAAGGCTGTTTCTGGTGGTATGACTCCTGGTGAATCTGTAAATGTTTCACTTCCTGAGTATCCTGCTATTAGAGCTGTTGCTCCACTAACAAAGGACAATGGTGATATTGGTGGCTACTTGCTCGAACTTGGTGGTTCTGGCTATGGTGGTTCTCTTACAGTAATTACAGCATACTATACCGATGGATCTCTCATTGGTGCAAAGCTTACTAACAACAGTGAGACTGCTGGCCTCGGCAAGAAGGCTGAAAATGACTGGTACATGGATATGTTCAAGGGCAAGGGTGCAGATGTTGCTATTCCAACATCCAAGAATGACCTTGCTGAAAGTGAAGCAGCTGCTATTTCTGGCGCTACAATCACATTCAACGGCATTTCATCTGTAATCAGACAGGGTTCTGACTATGTTAAGGCACAGGGGGCTAAGTAATGAATACAAAAGAACTCACTAAGGGTATCTTTAAGGAAAACCCTATCTTTATCATTATGCTTGGCATGTGTCCAACCCTCGCTGTATCAACACAGGTTTGGAATGCAATTGGCATGGGTGCTGGCGTAATCTTTGTTCTTCTTGGTTCTAATATCTTTATTTCACTTTTGAAGAACATTATTCCAGATTCAATCAGAATCCCATCATATATCGTTATCATTGCATCATTCGTTACTATCCTAGAGATGGTAATGCATGCATTCATGGTTGATCTCTACAATGCTCTTGGAATCTATCTTTCCTTGATTGTTGTTAACTGTATCATCCTTGGAAGAGCAGAGGCATTCGCTAATAAGAACTCTGTTCTCGACTCAGCTCTCGATGCAA
Organism: Spirochaetales bacterium; assembly: GCA_017629575.1. Taxonomy (GTDB): domain Bacteria; phylum Spirochaetota; class Spirochaetia; order Sphaerochaetales; family Sphaerochaetaceae; genus Ornithospirochaeta. The sequence continues at coordinate 1,112 of JAGBWX010000087.1, forward strand.
TCGGCATGGGCGTAGGCTTCACACTTGGCCTTACACTCATTGCTGCAATCAGAGAGATCTTCGGCGCTGGTACAATCACATTGATCAATCTAGGTGACATTAATGTTGTATTCGAAGTCCCTGGACTTTCTGAGTCCCCAATCAGAGTTCTCGCTCTTTCTGCTGGTGCTCTCCTTGTTATGGGATATCTGAAGGCTTTCTTTACCTGGTATACTGCCAAGAATGAAAAGAAGGCAAAGGAGGCTAAGTGATGAGCTACATTGGTATTCTCGTTACCTACATCTTCGTTAACAACTTCATTCTTGTTAAGTTCATGGGTATTTGCCCATTTATCGGTGTATCAAAAAATAGCGAAAGCGCAATCGGAATGGGTGTTGCAGTAACATTTGTTACAGCAGTTGCTTCTGTTGCATGTTGGGCTGTTTACTATGGTCTTCTTGCTCCATTTGGTCTTGAATACCTTAGAACAATCTCCTTCATCCTCGTTATTGCAGCTCTCGTACAGCTTGTTGAGATGGTAATCAGAAAGATGTCTCCATCCCTTTATAAGGCACTTGGAATCTATCTTCCACTCATTACAACAAACTGTGCTGTTTTGGGTATCGCTATCATCAACATTGACAATGGCTACAATCTTCTCCAGTCATTTGTTGCAGGCATCGCAGCAGGACTCGGATTTACAATGGCTATTGTCCTCATGGCTAACCTCAGAGAAAAGCTTGAGATGACACCTGTTAGAAAGGCTTTCGTTGGCGTTCCTATCACATTCATCTCTGCTGGTATCATGGCTCTTGCATTCATGGCATTTGATTCCAGTCTCATCACAAATCTTGGATTGGCTTAAGAGGGGGATTTATGAATATTCTATTTGCATTTATTGTGCTTTCACTATTAGGTCTTGCACTTGGAGTATCCCTCGCTTTTGCAGATAAGAAGCTCCATGTAGAGAAAGACGAGAAGCTTGTTGCCCTCGAAGGCATCATGCCTGGCGCAAACTGTGGTGGCTGTGGCTACGCAGGATGCTCAGCTTACGCTGAAGCTGTATTCAATGGCGAAGCTGCACCTGGTCTCTGTTCTCCTGGTGGAAATGAGCTCTCTAAGAAGATGGGCGAAATCTTAGGTGTAGAGGTTGAGGAAAGCGAAAGAATGGTAGCTTTTGTCCACTGTTCAGGAAATGCTGAATCAACTAAGCAGGACTATGATTATTGCGGTATTCAGGATTGTAATGCTGCAGTTCTTCTTCATGGCGGTCCAAATGGCTGTAAGGAAGGATGTCTCCACCTTGGTTCATGTATTGCAGCTTGTCCAGTAGGTGCTATCTCAAAGAACGAGAAGGGCGATATCGTAGTTGATAAGGAAGCTTGCATTGGCTGTAAGGCTTGTACAAAGGTATGTCCAAACGGCGTAATCAAGATGGTTCCATACTCAGCTGAATATATTGTTGCTTGTAATAACCACCTTCCTGGCGGCAAGGTTAAGAAAGTTTGTCAGGTTGGCTGTATTGGCTGTAAGATCTGTCAGGTCAAGGTTGAAGGCTCTTGCTTTAAGGTTGAGAATTTCCTTTCCTCAAATGACTTCTCTCTTGATCAGAGCGCAGCAGAAAAAGCTGCAGAGCTCTGCCCTCAGAAGTGCATCATAAAGAGAGGCTAAATTGAAGTTAACGCTCGGTATATACACAGAAATATCGAAGAGTTCTCCAGTGCCCGTTTTTGAACGGGCACTTGGCTCTGTATATACGAGTCTCATTTCTTTCTTATATAAGAACCCTGGCTATAAAGTTTCCCTCTATCAATCTTCATCAATGATGAAGCATATAAGGGAAATCAAGCCAGAATATAAGTCAATCTTCAATCTTCTTGCAAAGAGAGGCGATCTTGAGATGGTCACAGGATCTTTCTCTCAGGCAATTCTTTCTTTGATGCCTCCAAAAGATAGGGCAAACCAGATTGAGAAGATGACTCAACAGATTAGGCACGACTATGGGGTCTTGCCATCAACAGCCTTCTTCTATGGTCAGATTTGGGCACCATTATATGCTTCAACGCTAAAGGCATGCGGAATCGATAATATTGTTATCTCAGCCTATAAGGCAACAAGCAAAGAGCGTCTTGCAGATGAGAACTTCGTAATGAATGAGCTAGGCAGAAGAGTTACTGTCTATACCATCTCAGACGAGATTTCTTCACTTGTTTCCTCATATGCTCAGAATGAAATTAGATATGATGAGTTAAAGTCATCTATCTTTGATGCCATTGAAAGTACAAAGCTCAATCACCTTGTAGCCTTCATCAACATTGACCAGCTTCTTGAGGGAGCGGCTAGAGAAGGCCGAGAAGAAGGAGTGGGTGAGCTGATTATCGAGATTCTCAAGAAGTATTCAGAAAGGCTTGTCCATCTTGAAGATGTTAAGGTCGTAAAGCCAGGCTATCTTGATTCCGGTTGGTACGGAAGGGATGCATGGGCTAATGGACTTCAGAGCTTTAATGATATCTTCGTTAGAAATGAGAACTTCAGATATATATTCAATAGATATATATCACTGCTTGAGGGTGCAGGAAGGGCGAATAAGGATGTTAAGAGAAACGTATCTAGGCATCTTTTCTCCATCTCTTCTGGACCTTTATTCATTCATGATGCACAGTGCACACCTCTTCGCTATAACGAAAGAGTCCAGTTTTGGGATTCAATCATAGCTTCTGAGAATGAATTTTTCGAAGATGGCGGGGCTACTTCTCATAGGGAATATGACCTTGAGGAGATTGGAATGAATGACTATTTCTCCTCAAATAAGCTTTATACAGCAGTTCTTTCTCCAAAGGGCGGAAGTGTATGTGAGTTTGATTACAGGCCAAGAAAAGTAAACATCGTGGATACTAGAGCTCCTTTTGATAAGAGCTTCTCTCCTGTTCCTCTTCTCAAGTCCTTCTCAGACCATTTCATCTTTGATAAAGAGTATTCAACAAGTGGATGCTTATTCGAAAGCGAGGTTTTGGATAAGAAGAGGACTGAGTTCCTTTTCACTCTCGAAAACGATAAGCTTCCTGTTACAGTCATCAAGCACTATAAGCTAAGAAGCACAACATTCATTGTTGATATATCAATTGTGAATGAAAGCGGTAAGCATCTTGAAGGAAAGGCGGAATCTGAGGTATATCTTGGCAAGTGCAGCCTTGAGCTATCTAATCCGGAGCAGAGACGTGCAATGCTCATCAATAAGGTTGTTGAAGCCAAGACAGTTAGATATACTTATCCAGGCACTCCACTACAGGTATTGTTCTCTTCTACAAGCGAGTTTTCCCTTAGGGAAGAAAACAAGTATCAGGGACAGTATTCATCCCTGGGCTATGAGGAGTTCAGCCTCTATAAGAAGCTAGTATTCTCCTTCCCAGTTTCCCTTGAAGCTGGAGAGGCTAAAGAGTATAGATTGGTCCTTAAGGTCAACGACCTGAAGGATAAGGAATTCTAAATTCCATATATATTATTAAGGAGATAAGAATATGTTCATTGAAAACAGATCTAAGTTCGAAGATATAAAAGTTGAAGCCTACACAGTATGGAGGCGTCTTTGAAGCCGCTAATACTGAAGCAAAGATAAAGGAAATTGAGGACGAGACAGGTAGACCCGACTTCTGGAACAACCCTGAGAATGCTGAAAAGGTATTCCAGAAGCTCAATAGCCTCAAGGATAGCTATTATCCATGGAAGGAAATCATCAACGAGATTGATGAGCTTGCTGAACTGATCGAGCTCTATGCATCAGAGGATGATGAGACTCTCCGTCTTGAGCTTGAAGGTCAGATTACAAGCCTCGAAAACCATTTTAGACCACTTAAGGTAAAGACTCTTCTTGATGGTAACTTCGACAAGAATAACCTTTACCTCTCAATCCATGCCGGCGCAGGTGGAAATGAAGCTTCTGACTGGGCACAGATGCTGATGAGAATGTATTCAAGATGGACAGAACGCCATGGCTTCAAGTGTGAAGTTCTCGATATGGAAGAGAATGAAGGCGGTATTAAGTCAGTAACAATGAAAATCTCTGGCGACTATGCCTTTGGCTATCTTAAGGGTGAGGCAGGCGTACATCGTCTTGTTAGAATTTCCCCATTCGACTCACAGAAGAGAAGACATACTTCATTTGCATCTGTATATGCATCTGCTGAAGTTGATGATGATATCGAGATTGATATCAAGCCTGAAGACTACAGACTCGATACATATCGTGCAGGTGGCGCTGGTGGTCAGCACGTTAACAAGACAGACTCTGCTGTTAGAATCACTCACTATGCAACAGGCATCGTAGTTCAGTGTCAGAATGAGAGAAGCCAGTTCATGAACAAGGATGTAGCATTCAAGATGCTTAGAGCTAAGCTCTATGAGTACTACCAGAAAGAGAAGGAAAAGGAAAAGGAAGCAAATGCGATTGCAAAGATGGATATCGCATGGGGCTCTCAGATCAGAAGCTATGTCTTCCAGCCTTATACTCTCGTTAAGGACCATAGAACAAACTGCTCAACAGGAAATATCCTCTCCGTTATGGATGGTGAGATAGATGACTTCATTGAAAGCTATCTTCATTTCCAGAAGGAAAATTAGTCTCTTTTTTGTACTTTTAATGATTCTCCTCCTTCCATTGAAGGCAGGAGAATTTAGAGTGGCCTTTGTTGGAAACAATGAGGCCTACAATTTACTTGCAGAAGATGTGTTGGATTTGCTTTCAGGTTCTGTAGACTCTGAGCTTGGAAAGGCGCTTTACCTGAAGCGAGCTGAGCGTGAGAGCTTGGATAGTTATCAAAAGAATGCTAGCTCATATTATGATAGTGAAAAATTTGACAAGCTCGATTCGCTAAAGCTTTCTAAAGTCAGTGCCGATAATCTTGTTCTATCTGTTGTGAATCCTAAATTCACTGCAGAAGAACTCGAGTTTCTCTACTCTGGAGATAAGGAAGCCTTCAGATATCTGATGGAAAGGGAGAAACTTGATCTGTTGGCTGTCTTTTCCCAAGTATCTTCAGATCCAGTAGATATGATTGAAATCTATCTAAATGGAGAGAGAATTAGAAATGCTCTATTTGCCGAATCCCTGAAAAAGGCTGAGACGGAGGAGATGATAGACCTCTTCTTCCCATACCTTAAGGATAATACCACAAAGCTTTTGGCAATGGACCTTCCTGAAAAGTCAACTCTCTACATAGATGGCGAGCAGACACGTCTCTATACTGGCTATGCTGCTTTGAAGGATGGACCTCATACTCTGTCTTATACAGCAATGGGCTATCTTCCAAAAACTGTCGAGATTGTTGTATCCGATAGTTTCAACACGGTTGATTTAGCTCTTGAAGAGGTTGTACCGCTTCCTATTTTTTATTCAACATTGCCATATGGGGCAGAGGTTGTATTCAATGGAGAGAGGATAGATACCTCATTGATTGAAGATGGAATATATCCATACACTTTAACTGCATCTTTAGAGGGTTTCGAATCTTTTTCCATGCAGTCTACAAAGAGAGCAAATAGACTCACAATAGAGCTCAAGCCAAATTGGATAGCATCCTCAGACATGCTCACCAAAGCCAAGGATGAGTTCTATGAAGCTTTATTCAAGACTCTGATTTCCTTTGGAGCTCAAATAGGGCTAGAAACAATATCTGGCTTGTATCCAGAGCACAACTTGAAACCTCTTTCTGTTGTGTTTAAGGGTGTAAGCCTAGTATCATTGATAAATGTAGTAGATACAATATTTGAATATTATCAGGCCGCAACGCTTGGCCTATAGGAGATAGAATGGCTTTTTTTAAGAAATTCGGCGAAAAGCTCAAGAACATTTTTAGGTCTAGAAAGATAGATGAAGCTTTCTTTGAGGAACTTGAGGATACTCTTATCGAGGGTGATCTTGGCGCTAAGGTTACAGATGAAATTATCGAGACTCTCAGAAAGGAAGCTAGGGACAACAAGCTCACAGAGGCAAGAGACCTTCAGTTGAAGATGAAGGACATACTTTCTAGATATGTTGCTCCATTAAATCTTGATCTCCCAAAGGATGAGCTTACTGTCTGGATGATTCTTGGCGTCAATGGCGTAGGAAAGACAACTACAATTGCAAAGATGAGCAAGTATTTCACAAAGCGTGGTCAGAAGGTTCTCCTCGCTGCTGCAGATACTTTCAGAGCTGCAGCTGTAGACCAGCTTGATATCCATGCAGATAGACTTGGAATGAGAATTGTAAAGCAGAGAACAGGCTCTGATCCTGGTGCTGTTGTCTTTGATGCTATTTCATCAGCACAGGCACAGGGTGATACTCTCATTTTGGCTGATACTGCAGGTAGAATGCATAACAAGGAAAACTTGATGAAGGAACTCCAGAAGATGGACAAGATCATCAAGGCAAAGAATATTAAGAGAGAGAACTATAAGAAATTCCTCGTAATTGACGCTACAACTGGTCAGAATGGCTTGAGCCAGGCAATGCTCTTCCATCAGGCTGTAGGCCTCGATGGTGTTATCCTCACAAAATATGACTCTGCAGCAAAGGGTGGTGCACTCATCCAGATTGGAAGACTTTTGGAACTTCCAATTGTCTTTGTCTGCATCGGTGAGGGTTATGACGACATCAAGCCATTTGACAAGGAAGAATATCTTGACTCTTTGATTGGTTTGGATAAATAAAAAAATGATTAAAAGGTCTCTATTTTTTCTTCTGTTTGCTATCTCTTCTCTCTTTGCGAGCGATTTGTATGATAGCAATGAGCTTATGCAGAAGATTTCACCTATAGAGACCTTTTCAGGCATTGGCTGGGAGCTTGAAGCCGATGAACAGGGAGAGACTCTCTACCACAATGGCTCTCTTCATTCCACAAAGAAAAATTATGCTGATGGCTATGAAACAATTACTCCTCTGGGTCGCGAAAGAGTGATTCTCAATAAGGATGGCCTTATTGAAAGAAAGATAATCGAGAGCGATTCAAGAACAGAGGAGTATAATTATTTCTATACCGATGGCATTTTATCTTCATACAACCTATCTGTAGATGGTGAAGTTGAAAGAGTTGTAACATATGCAACCTCAAAGGAGGGAAGGCTTCTTTCTTTTGAGAGTGGTGAGATGAGATATCTTTCTCCTGAGTTCTTTGTCTACACATTAGATGAAAAAGCCATAAGGCTTGATAATGGGGAAGTAGAGATAGAAACTGGTGATATAGAGGATACTGAAGATGGAGGGTACAAAAAAACTCTTGATGGTGTTCTATATACATATTCGCCAGAAGGTAGACTGATCAGTGAAGAAAGCAATGGTGAGTCTATTTATTATGGCTATGCAGAAGATGGTTCTATAGCAGAGAAGAAGACTGTCTCTGAGAGTGAAGTTGTTGAAGAGTTCTACAGCAATGGCACTCTGACAAAGACTTTATACAGTGAAAATGGCGAAGTTCTCAGAGAGCTGTACCCACTTGAGAGCGGAGAGTTTGAGGAAATTCGTTATCTAGATGGAAAACCATCATATAGAATCCTTTACGATAGAGATGGAAAGAGGGTTAAGGAGATAGTGAAGCTGTGAACATGATGCTGTCTTTTAGGTATGCTTTTTCCAAAACATCGGGTCATAGGGCAAGGACAATAAGGATAATAATAACATCTGCCTTGTCATTGACTGTTATGGCTATCGTACTGTCAATAATGACATATCTACAGGCATCACGCTTTGACTCAATTAGAGAAGTAAGATCTTTTGACTGTGTTGTTGATGGCGAAGTTAAGTCTGAGCTTAAGGCAATGTATCCTGATTATTCTATCTTCCAATATGCAGAGGGAGAGGCTCTAGCTGGTAGCAGCGCCTACTTAGTCAGATATATTGGCGAAGACTATGATGGTGGTCTCAGATATCTAGGTGGAAATGGAACAGGGCTTTCTATTCCATATTCCCTATATATTGCAGAAAAAGCTACTTATAAAAATGTAGTTATGCTAGGCGAAGGTAGCAGTGGAAGAGTTGTTCCACAAAATAAGGAATATCGCATAACAGTAATCTATGCCACAGCTCTTGGTTATGAGTTTGATGACACGATGCTATTTCTTCCATATTCCGAGGCCGACTCTGCTTCTGACTTTAAGACAGCAATCAAGGGGATTTCTGAAGAAGAAATTCAGGATTTGAGGGATGCTGGCTATAGTGTAACAACCTGGAAGGAAAGCGAAAGTTCCTTATATTCAGCATTCATGATTGAGAACGTGATGATGTATGTTGTTCTTTCTCTACTATTTGTCATAATTGCTGTATCGTCTAAACAGTCTGTGAGACTGTTTTACAGAGGTAAGAGAAAGGAGCGCTTTGAGCTCTATATCCTTGGAATGGAGAGAAGAAGGGTGCAAAACATATTCTTGATGTCCTTTGCTATGGTTACAGCCTTATCTATTCTCTTGGCAGCAGTTCTTATCATTATTTTGCTTCCTATTACTGAAAAGCTCACTGTATATGCTATCGGCATTGTTACAGAGCTCACATTTCCTGTTGGTGGCTTTATCGCATTCTCATTATTTTTAATTTTAGTTACATTGCTGTTTACCCTCTATGAGAGGTTTAATGATAGAAAGATTGACTTTTTGGAGGTTATCCATGAGCGATGATCTTTTAAGGCTAGAAGATATTAGAAAGTCATTCCCATCTCCTGATGGTAAGGGCGAGGTCAGAATTCTTGAGGGAGTGGACCTTTCACTTAAAAAGGGTGAGGTTATCTCCATTGTCGGTCAGTCTGGCTCTGGAAAATCAACATTGCTTTCTGCTGCAGCTCTTTTGACAGATATAAATGAAGGCAAGATATTCTACTCAGGAAAGGATGTTGCAAGCTTTAGCGAAAAGGAGATAGCTCTTCTGAGGTCAAAGACAATGGGCTTTGTATTCCAGTCATCACTTCTATTGGAAGACTTCTCTGCATTGGAAAACATTGCTATGCCATTGATGATTCAAGGAATGAAGAAGAAGGATGCAATGGATAAGGCAAATGAGTTCTTAGCTCTTGTTGGTCTTGAAGATAGATCTGGTCATAGACCAAAGGCGCTCTCTGGCGGCGAAAGACAGAGGATTGCGATAGCAAGGGCGCTTTCAACATCCCCAGACATTATCTTTGCCGATGAGCCAACAGGCTCTTTGGATGAGAAGAATGCTGAGGTAGTTGAAAATATGCTGCTTGATTCAGTAAGAATGAAGGGCAGTGGACTTATTTTGGTAACTCATAATGTAGAATTTGCATCTAAGGCAGATAGAATCTACACATTGAAGGGTGGAAAGCTTGAGTAAGCACGCAGAGAACGTATATCTGAAGCGTAAGTTGGGAGAGAAGATGGGATTTAAGTATCTTCTTTCTTCCATTACGCCTTTGATCCTCGTTTTCTTGATAGTTGGCGTTCTTTCATTCTCTCTGACATTCATCATTTCATTCTCCGATGCCATAGATAGAATGATAGTTATCCTTGGTTCCGGGTCTATATCAACATATGAGGAAGTTCCTCTTTCCATGCTTCCAGAAGGAAGTAGTGTGGACTATGTAAAGACAGGAGAAGGAATATTATATTCTGAAAATGGAGAGAGTCTTGCATACCTAAAGGGGTTTGACGAAGGATACTTCGACAGTGAGCGTGGCAGTGCAATGAATCTTGTTGAAGATGCATCGCTTAATGGCAATACTCTATATGTTTCAGCATCTCTTTCAAGAAGCCTTTCGTTGGAAATCGGGGACAGATTAACCCTTCTTCTATATGAAGAGGATAAGAATCGAACAAGGCCTCTCTTGATGACTATTAAGGGTGTCTTTGACTCTGGCTATGCTCAGCTCGATAAATACCTTGCATATGTAGACAATAGCGTATTGTCCTCTAGTGGCAGTTATGAGGTTCTTATACCTGCAGGTGAGGATGTTGATGAAGTGTCCAATGCTTTGATAGATAATGGAATCTTTGCATCAACTTACAAAGAGAACTATTCAGCCCTATATACAAATGTACAGAGCTCTATCCAGATTCTCTATATCATTCTCTTAGCAGTTGCTCTTCTTTCTGCTTTCTTCTCTTCAGATATTGCCCGTGTTTATCTTGATAGAGATAAGATGGATATAGCTGCATTGATGATGCTAGGAATGGAGGAGAAGAGAATCAGGCTTCTTTACTCAAAGCTAACACTGATTTCAGTTCTCATTGCTTCCCTTGCAGGTACTATTGCAGGTATTGCCCTCAGCCATATGACTCCATGGATGGTTGGCAAAATCGCTGAAGCAGACCCTGCGCTTCTTGAGTACTATATAACAGGGTTTGAGATTAGAGTCCCATATTTGATGATTGGTGCAATGATAGTGATCATGCTTCTGATATCATATGTGACACTGCACTGCTCAATGAAAAGAATAAAGAGCGGGAATCTTGCTTCGCTTGTAGAAAATGAATAACCCTGTTAACCTAATAGCGTGAATTTTGAAGTATTTTCGTTAGGCACAAGCGGCATGATGCCACTTCCAGGCCGATATCTAACATCAGCACTTGTACGTCGTGAGGGCGAGCTTTTCCTATTCGATTGTGGAGAGGGGACTCAGATTAGCCTTAAGATGCTAAATCTTAAGTGGAAGAAGATAAGTGCAATCTTTATATCTCATATGCATGCTGACCATGTAACAGGGCTTCCAGGCATTCTCATGCTTTCAAGCCAGGTTGATAGGTCTGAGCCTCTGTATATTTATGGTCCAGCAAAGCTTGTTGAATATATCGAATCATCGAGAAAGATTCTCGATATGTATATCAACTATGAAATTAAAGTCATTCCCGTTGAGCCTGGCGAGATTTATAGAGGAGAGGACTTCTCAATCA
>JAGBWX010000088.1 GCA_017629575.1 Spirochaetales bacterium
AGAACCTGAAAAGACGAAGCTGTGTATTGATTCTATATCTAGTACCAATAAACCAAAACAGAGTACTAAGACTCGGATAGAAGACAAATTCTATAGATATAAGCCACCAATAAGACTTGATATAGAAAAATCAACATTAAGGTTTAAAGGTTATTTTGAGATAGACAATATCAAATATCTAGTCTTGAAGTGTGGTCGTGATTACTTCATATTTGCAAAAAAGAATATTGATGATTTTTTCTTTTTTCTTAAGCCGAAAACAAAGATATTTCAGAGGATGATTGAACAGATTGATCAAGCAGAGATGGATATCGATATGAAAAGATATAGCAAAAATGCCTTTCTGCTTTGTGATTTACTAAAGAAAAACGGGATTAACTTTGATTCATTGTTTTATTTTTTGGATGTTTATGGCAAAGGCAAAGATTCTGTATCGCTATCAGATATCGTTTCGTTCATGTCATAATTTGTTATTTTAATTAGCCAAGGTCTTGTGGATTGTATAAGAAAAAATTACCCAATCAATCCGCTCTCTTTGAATGCTTACTTTTTGAACATCTTTGACATTGGGAAGAGAAGAAGTGGTGCAATCTCCTCGCCCTTGTACTCTGTAAGAAGAAGACGATCAAGGCCGATTGCGACTCCAGAGCACTCTGGCATATCAAGATCTGCAAAAGAAAGGTCTGCCTTTGAGATTATGTCTCCTGTATTTGCCCTCTCTTCCTCGAGTCTTCTCTGCTCTTCGATGTAGTAGTTCTTGATTCTTTCCTTATCAGTTTCCTCTGTATAGCAATTTGCAACTTCGATGCCCTTGATATACATCTCCCATCGCATTTTGTAAGGCTTATCTGGATAGTTCTTTGCAAGACAATCAATCTGCGCTGGGTAATCTCTTAGGTATACTTGTCTATCCTTTGGGAGCTCTGTCTCGACAAATGTCAGGAAAATTCTGTTGAAAGTGTCTTCCCAGCTCTCATCCTCTGGAATAGATGATGAAAGTCCCAATCTTTCTGCTTCTCTTCTAAGGTGGTTGATATCCTGACACTTCAATAGATCGACTTTTGCATACTTCCAGAAAGCTTCTTCCATTGTGATGATCATTGGCTTCTCTCTAAGCCAGTCTGGCTTGGAGATTGCTGTTTTCTCAATCATGTCTATGGTAAGGCCAATGGAGTCATCGTCTGTCATTCCCATTGTATAGTACTCAAGCATGGTGAATTCAGGATTATGTACGTCTCCAAGCTGCTCAGCATTTCTAAAGCACTGGGAAATCTGGAAGATGGAGCCAGAGCCATTTGCAATGAGCTCCTTCATGAAAATCTCTGGTGATGGAATCATATAGAGATCCAAGTTTCCCTCAAATTCATTGATGAACTTTGATGAGAATGCCTTGATTGTTGGCTCTGGGATGAGGGATGGGGAGAGTGTTGGTGTGAATACTTCAAGATAGTTCCTATCGATGAAGTATTTTCTTATATTCATAAAAAGCTCGGATCTGGCTTTCTGGGAGTTAAAGTCAAACATAGCCCAATGATAGTTTCTTTCACTACTATCATCAAGCAAATGTCCTCATCTTGGTTGAAAGATTAACCATTAAATAGCTAGAATATAATATATGTTCAGCTACACTACAGGCGATCCAATATATGCACTCGCAACAAGTTATTCTCCGTCTGCCCTTGCAGTTATTAGAGCAAGTGGCGATGATTCTATATCTTTGCTTCTACCTTATTTCAAGGGAAGACTCAGCTCTGCCAAGTCAAATATGGCAGTTCATGGATATATCACTGATGAGAATGGGAACAAAGTTGATGAGGTTGTCGTAATACGCAATGACAAGGGACATGGCTATACTGCAGAAGAGGCTTTTGAGATTATGAGCCATGGTTCCCTTCCTGTAATTAGAGCTATCTCCAGAGTATTGGAAAAAGCTGGCTTCAGGAAAGCTTTGAAGGGTGAATTCACATATCGTGCATTCATGCATGGCAGAATGGACCTAACTGAGGCTGAGGCTGTAGAAGAGCTTGTAAAGGCTAGAACTGGCAGAGCTGGAAGAGAGGCTTTGGAGCGTCTTGAAGGGTCAATTAGGCGTGAGGCTGGAATAGCAAAGGATGAAATTGTCAATATTCTTGCATCTTTGGAAGTTCAGCTGGACTATGGCGAGGATGAAATTCTCGAAGAGTGGGAGTTCCCTCATGATAGAGTTGATTCAATCATTGAAAGGCTAAGGACCATTGCCTCTACATATAAGGCATCAAGACTTTATAGCCAAGGCGCGCAGGTAGTTTTAGCAGGTCGCACCAATGCTGGAAAAAGCTCACTGTTTAATGCCCTCTTGAAGGAAAATAGGGCTATAGTATCCTCTGAGGAGGGAACAACCAGAGACTATCTTGAAACATGGGCAGAGATTGAGGGCATCCCTGTACGCCTTTTCGATACAGCAGGCCTTAGAGAAGCAGATAATCTGATTGAGGCTGAGGGCATTAGAAGGTCAGAGGCCCTGATGGAAGAAGCTGATTTGGTTGTCTATGTCTTAGATGGAAACGAAGAGGCTAAGGCTGAGGGTGAAAAGAAGGTGTTGTATGTCCACTCTAAGAGAGATTTGACAGGTTCATCCGAAGGCTTATCATTCTCATCTCTGACAGGAGAGGGAATAAGCGAGGTCGCTGCAGCAATAAAGGAAAGACTGACAGAGGACATCGAGACATATTCAGAGGTTCCATCAGTAGACTCTGAGAGGCAGAAGGATAAGCTATTAGAGACAATTGAGGCTCTTGAGGATGCCAAGAGAGCAGAAGGAAAGAGCGTAGATATAATGGCACTTTATTTCCAGGCAGCCCTTTCATCTCTCTCAGAGCTCACTGGAGAAGTAACAAGCGACGATATATTGGAGGTACTGTTCTCCTCCTTCTGTTTAGGAAAGTAATATGCGTGATTATGATGCAATAGTAGTTGGTGGCGGACATGCAGGCATTGAGGCAGCGCTTGCTCTCTCAAGATGTGGCTATGATACGCTTTTGATAACACAGAGCTTAGATGCGATTGGACGCTTGAGCTGCAATCCTGCTATCGGAGGCCTTGCAAAGGGAAATCTTGTTAGAGAGATTGATGCCCTTGGTGGTGAGATGGGTCATTTGATTGACTCCTCTATGATTCAATTCAGGATTCTCAACAGACGCAGAGGTCCTGCTGTACAGGCACCACGTGCCCAAGCAGATAAGTTCACATATTCTCGCTTAGCAAAGGAGACTTGCGAAAAGCAGAACCATCTAGAACTCTTCATGGATACTGTTGTTGATCTTCTCGTTGATGAAGGCAATAAGAGTGTCTATGGCGTTGTTACAGAGCGAGGATGGAAGATTTCCTCCAAGGTTGTCGTTCTTACTACAGGTACATTCATGGAAGGTAGAATCTTCATCGGTGAATGGGATTCTCCATGTGGCCGTTTGGGAGAAAGCGCTGCAGTAGGCCTTGGTACAAGACTTAGAGGATATGGCTTCAGAGTTGGAAGAATGAAGACAGGAACTCCTGCTAGAGTCAGAAAGAGCTCGTTGGACTTTGATGAGCTTGAGATTCAGCCAGGCGATGAGACTATGCTTCCATTCTCCTTCGAGAACTCCTCAATCGATAGGCCAAGCTTGGAGTGCTATGTCACATATACCAATGATGACACTCATAGAATAATCAGGGACAACATACACAGAAGCCCTCTTTACGGCGGTAAGATTGTAGGCAAGGGCCCAAGATATTGTCCATCAATCGAGGATAAGGTTGTAAGATTCCCAGAGCGTGAAAGACATCAGATCTTCGTCGAACCAGAAGGCGTAGGAACTGAGGAAATGTATCTTAACGGTCTCTCATCTTCTCTTCCAGAGGAAGTTCAGCATCAGTTTATCAGGACTCTTCCTGGTCTTAGGCATGTTGAGATTATGCGTCCAGCATATGCCGTTGAATACGATTATCTTGATCCTCAGGATTTGCTGCCATCTCTTGAGTCGAAGATTCTTTCCAACCTCTTCATCGCAGGCCAGACCAATGGTACCTCTGGATATGAGGAGGCGGCAGCTCAGGGCCTGATGGCAGGAATC
>JAGBWX010000089.1 GCA_017629575.1 Spirochaetales bacterium
TGTACCCATATTGATCATTGGTTCAATAGCAAATACCATTCCCTTTCGGATTCTTGGATTAGGATTGGAAAGGGAAACGTAGTTAGGCACCTGAGGATCTTCGTGAAGCTCTAAGCCAACACCATGGCCACAATAATCTCTTACAACACCATAGCCAAGCTTTCTCATATATTTGCTTACAGCCTCGCCTACAGCTTGAATTCTAGCTCCAGGCTGACTTGCAGCCTCAATAGCCATATAAAGAGACTTTTCTGTTGCTACATTGAGCTTATGCACTTCTTCAGATACCTGTCCAATTTCATATGTATGAGTTGAATCTGAGATGTAGCCATCAAGATCGATACATACATCAAGAGAGATGATATCGCCATCCTTAAGGATTTTGCTTTTACTAGGAATGCCATGGATAACTACATCATTAACAGATGTACATGAAACATTTGGATATCCAAAGTATCCCTTGCAAGGGCCAATAGCATGATGCTTCTTCATGAAGTCTTCGCAAAGCTTATCTATATCATAAGTCGAAATACCCTCAGTAATCTGAGGGCCAACGACTTCAAACATCTCTGCAAGGAGCTTGCAGCTCTTTCTGATTTTATCTATCTGATAATCATCCTTAAGCTGAATCATTTTGTAGCCTTTGCATAGGTATCGAGGATACCATTGATAAACTTAAAGGAAACATCGTTTGAAAGTGCCTGAGAAAGCTTTACAGCTTCATCAATGATAATTGTAGGATGAGTATCCTTATCATGCATAAGCTGGAAGAAACTAATTCTCAAGATGTTTCTATCTACATAATCAATCTTATTGATTGGTCTATTTGTTGAATACTTTGAAATCAATTCATCAATTTCATCAAGATGTTCAATTGTTCCATTGATGAGGTATGAAGCAAATAGTTTGATTTCCTCATCAAGAAGTTCAACCTCATCTGCTGTCATCCCCTGGAAA
The DNA here is from genome assembly GCA_017629575.1 of Spirochaetales bacterium. Lineage (GTDB taxonomy): Bacteria > Spirochaetota > Spirochaetia > Sphaerochaetales > Sphaerochaetaceae > Ornithospirochaeta. Next base: position 958 of record JAGBWX010000089.1, read on the forward strand.
ATATCGAATCTTGAGCTTGGTGGAAGCTCTGAATTGAAATCAAGTGAATAAAGAGTAGAGACTGCAATCTCTCTAGCCTTATGTCTCTGGTTTTTCATAATTACTTAACAATCCTATTAATCTTTGCTTCCTTTAAAAGGTCATTAAGAAGATCCTGATATGCATCAATGAAAGCCATTTCAGCCTTCTGGTAAGCAAGGCCAGAAGCAATATAATCTCTTACTGTGATTGTATCTTCTGGTGTGATAGGATCATCAAGAGTAAGGATCTTTGCTGGCTGATAGCTAGTAACCTTAACGATACACCAATCAGATGGTGTTGAAACAACGCCAGAATATTCGCCAACATCAAGATCGACAACAGCATCAACAAATTCGTCGCCAACATTTGCTCTAGCAATATCGTTATCTACCATCCAACCGATATCGCCGCCTCTTGTCTTTGAAGCTTCATCTGTTGAATAGAGCTGAACACCCTTTTCAAATGTAATCTTTCCGCTCTTAATTTCCTGATATACCTTTTCTAGTTCTGCCTTAGATGCATTATCAGTTGCTGTATCGCCAGTCTTTGCCTTTGTAATGATGCTAAGCTTAAATGTTTCACCCTGTGCAAAGAGAGTTGTCTGGTTCTGTCTGTACCAGTTCTTGATTTCTCTTTCTGTTGGTTCTTCAACATTGTCAATGATAGAAGCCTTCTTAGCATATACATAGTTGTTCATGATGATCTGGCTCTTGAGATACTCTCTATAATATTCAACTGAACCATACTGAGAAACTACAAGTTCTTCAAACTGTGCATCTGTTAATGCCTGGCCAAGCTGTGCTTCTGCACTAGCCTTCTGATTTGCGTAGATTGCATCAAGATCCTTTTCTGAAGGAACAAAACCATCTCTTTCTGCACCCTGATAGAAAAGTCTTGAGCTGATCATTTCTTCAAGAACCTGAGCTTCAGTTACATCTGTATAGCCAGCACTCTTATAGAGTTCAACTTCTTCATTAAGTTCTGCCATAGTAATAACTTCATTTCTAATGAGGTTAACCGTTGCAGCTGGAGATGAAAGAGGAGCAGCTACGAGAGTAGCTGAAATTAAACATAATACAAATAAAACAGAAAAGATTTTCTTCATATCAATAATTCCTTTCTACGTTGAGATGAGAACCAAAAGCCCTAGCCTCATCTTCTTTCTTTATAACTTCGCTAATCTTAATGATAATGCCCTGACTTTCAACGTCACGCATCAAATTAAGAAGCGCTTTATTCTTTCTAATTCCACCAGAAATTACACATGCGCATCTTTTGCCAGATACCTGTCCTGCATTTTCAAGATATTTAACAATGTATGATGGAATTTTAGCTGAAAAAGCAGAAATTGGTTCTGAAAGAACTACAAGGTAGTCATAAATAGTTAAGCGCTTGTCGGTATCGACAAGTGCATTGAGAAATGTTGTCTGATGTCCTTTTTTCTCTACGCCAATGGCTATAGCATCAGCTAAAGACTTTAGTTTAGTGTGCTGATTTGCACCACAATAAAGTATACAGACCTGCATTTTATTCCTTTTTTATAGAAAAAAAGATAAACCGACCCCTGTGTGAGGTCGGTTCACTAAGCTTTTAGTTCATGATTGTAATAGATAAATCAGAATTGTTTGTTGCAGTTGATTCTGCTGTTGCTGAATCGTCAAGCCATGTTGTTGTCTGAGCAGCTTCTGTCTGTGAAGCTTCAACAGCAGCCATGATATCTGATTCGCTAGACTTGTTGATAAAAGCAACTACAATTGCGAGTACCATGAATGATACAGCGAGGATAGTTGTTGCCTTTGTGAGGAAGGAAGAAGTGTTTGATCCGAGAACTGAAGTTGAACTTCCACCAAAAATACCACCAAGTCCTGCACTCTTCTCGTCCTGAATTGCTACGAGGAAGGTAAGAAGAAGAGATACGATACAGAACAGAACCAAAAGGATAATTCCTAATACACCCATTTTATATTCTCCGTTTTTTACTTATTGAAAGCTACAATAGGCATAAACTGCTCGAGAGAAAGAGATGCACCACCAACAAGAGCGCCATCAATATTTTCTTTAGCCATTAAAGCCTTAACATTGCTTGCCTTAACAGAACCACCATACTGTATTATGAGATTTTCTGCAATATCTTTTGAGTAAAGTCTTTCCACAACAGAGCGAATAAATGCATGTGCGCTGTCTGCATCTTCAGGAGTTGCTGTCTTTCCTGTGCCGATTGCCCAAACAGGTTCATAAGCAATTGTGATTCTAGCCATATCATCTGCGCTTACGCCCTTGAGGCCAACTTCAAGCTGTCTTGTAAGAACTTCTTCGAGCTTTCCGCCTTCTCTCTCTTCAAGAGTTTCGCCAACACAGAGGTCAACATCCATTTCTTCAGCAATTGCAAGGAGAACCTTTGAGTTGATGATCTCATCAGTTTCGCCGTAATACTGTCTTCTTTCGCTATGACCAAGGATAACTGTCTTGATTCCAAGATCCTTGAGCATGAGTGGAGATACTTCACCTGTATATGCACCGCTAGTGTGGTTAGCCATGTTCTGAGCAGCAACGATGATATCGCTACCCTTTACAGCTTCTGCAACTGCAGGAAGGTCAACATATGGACAGCCAATCATGATCTTGCAATCTGCACCAGCTGCCTTATAAGCTTCAGCAAGTTCTTTAGCAAACTTTGCACCTTCTGATGGAGTCATGTTCATCTTCCAGTTTCCAGCAATATATGGTCTTCTCATAACCTTACTTCTCCAATGCCTTAATGCCAGGAAGTGTCTTGCCCTCTAAGAACTCGAGAGAAGCACCGCCACCTGTTGATACATGTGAGATTGATGCTGCAAGGCCAAACTTGTTGATAGCTGCAACAGAATCACCACCGCCTACTACACTGATTGCATCGCTTTCTGCAAGAGCCTTAGCAACAGCTTCTGTGCCCTTTGCGAATGATGCAAATTCAAATACGCCCATTGGACCGTTCCAAACAACAGACTTAGCTGTCTTAAGAGCAGCCTTGATGAGCTCTACTGTCTTAGGACCGATATCGAGACCCATGAGGTTATCTGGAATATCTTCGCCGTCGATAAGAACTGGCTCAGCATCTTCTGCGAACTTATCAGCAGCAATGTGGTCAACAGGAAGGATAACGTTAACGCCCTTTGCCTTAGCTGCTTCGAGGAAGTTCTTTGCTGTTTCGATGTAATCATCTTCAACAAGAGATGTACCTACGCTGTGTCCAAGAACCTTTGCAAATGTATAAGCCATGCCACCGCCGATTACGATTGTGTCACATGTCTTTACAAGAGATTCTAGAACTGTGATCTTTGAA
>JAGBWX010000090.1 GCA_017629575.1 Spirochaetales bacterium
AGGTATCTCGTCGGCCCATCATTTGAGCGGGGTCGCGATAATGCCACACAGCATCATGGAAATGAAACCATCTCCACTAGTTGAATTGTACATTGATGAGTTAAAAGCTGTCAATACAGCTGACGAGACAAGAATTAATGTGGATGTGTATAAAGTTCAATCCCTGTCAATGCTCTTCTCCAGGAAGAATCCCCGCAGGACGTATGGCTAGAGGACATCGCATACATCGCCAACGGATGCACAGACTACGAGTAGTTTAGGATAGTATGAGAGTTGTTGCGATAGGTGAGAATGTAACAGATGCAAAGGAAATATTTTGGTTAAAGTATTTAAATGTTATTGAATCTAAATTTTAAAGAATACAGTTTGGTATTCAATTGTTGGGTTGAAAGTAAATTCGAAATAATTAAAATTAGCAAAAAAATTAGACCGCATAACGGTCTAATAGAATAGGGGAGTATTGCTACTCCCCGTTATAGATTACTGGTTTTCCTTTTCTCTCTTTGCTTCTGCGATAACATCTTCAGCAAGTTTGCCCATGAGTGTTTCGTAGTGGTCAAATTCGAGTTCGAAAGAACCTGTGCCAGAAGTCATTGACTTAAGTTCGATTGCATAGTTTCTGAGCTCTGCCATTGGAACCTCTGCCTTAACTGATGTAAGCTGACCCTTTTCTTCCTGTCCGAGAACTCTACCTCTCTTACCTGAAAGGTCAGAAAGGATTGAACCGAGGTGCTCGTTGTTTACGAATACTTCAAGCTTCATGAATGGCTCGAGGAGAACACAACCTGCGTTCTTAAGTGCAATTTCCATAGCGCCCTTAGCTGCAAGCTTGAATGCCATTTCTGATGAGTCAACTGGGTGTTCCTTACCATCAACGAGGTTAACGCCGATGTCTACGAGTGGATAGCCAGCGAGGAAGCCTTCAACCATTGATTCCTGAATACCCTTTTCGATGCCAGGAACATAACCCTTGGAGATTGAACCACCCTTGATTGTGTTCTGGAATTCATAGTACTGACCTCTTTCGATTGGGTAGATTTCCATACATACTCTACCGAACTGGCCGTGGCCACCTGACTGCTTCTTGTGTGAATATTCAGCAATGCCAGACTTCTTTGTGATTGTTTCTCTATAAGCAATCTTAGGAGTCTTTGTGTGGATAGTAACCTTCTGCTTTTCTCTGATCTTGTCAAGGATCATGTTGATGTGGAGCTCACCCATACCACCAATGATAGATTCCTTAGTCTCTTCATTGTAATTCATCTGGAATGTGAGGTCTTCTTCAGCAACTCTGTGGAGAGCATCGTTCATCTTGTCCTGTGACTTCTTGTCGTCAGTTGAGATAGCGAGCTGGAATACAGGCTGTGGGAGTCTGAGAGGGCGGAATCTTCTCTTCATGTTTGGATCGCCAATAAGTGTGCTATTAGTTGAAGCGATGTCAAACTTTGTTACGATACCGATATCACCTGCTGAAAGTGAGTCTGTTTCAACGAGCTTCTTACCAACTGCTCTATAGAGCTTGCCTGGCTTGCCCTTCTTGCCTGCTTCTGGGTTTGTAAGTTCTGTATCTGGTGTGATGACGCCTGTAACAACCTTGAGGAAAGACATCTTGCCAGAGAACTGGTCGATAGTTGTCTTGAAGCAGTAAGCTGAAGCTGCACCTTCTGGTGTGATTTCGAGAAGTGTTTCCTCTCCATCTCTACCAATGATGAACTCGTTCATTCCTAGTGGTGATGGGAAGTTGTTCTTAATGAAGTTGAGAAGGGATGTGATACCAGCACCCTTGTCTGTTGCACCACAGAATACAGGAACAACTCTGTTCTCTCTCAAACCTTCCTTAAGACCTCTTCTGATGTCATCAGCATCGAGTGTGCCTTCTTCGAAATACTTTTCGATAAGGTCATCAGCACCTTCTGCTGCGTTTTCAATAAGTCTATTTCTGAAGTCGTCTACGACGGCTGCATATTTCTCTGGGATTGGCATTGGTGTTTCCTTGCCGTTCTCATGGCATTCATATGCCTGATTTTCGATAAGGTTGATAACACCATTGAATTCCTCAGCTTCGCCAAGTGCGATAACTACAGGAACGAATGTTGCATCGAACTCTGATTCGAGTGAGTCGATTACCTTTCTGAAGCTTGCTCTTTCCTTGTCCATCTTGTTGACAAATACTGCTCTTGGCTTATTTCTGGAGTCTAATCTTCTCCAAAGCTTGATTGTCTCAATCTGAGCGCCTTCTCTGCCGTCGACAAGCATCAAAGCTGCTTCTGTAGATCTAAATGCGCAGATAGCTTCACCAATGAAGTCTGCTGTACCAGGAGTATCTAGTACGTTGATTGTCTTACCTTCCCAAGTTGTTGATGCAAGGGATGTATGAATTGATATTTTTCTCTGAATTTCTTCTTCAGTGTAGTCACTGACAGTCTTACCTGTCTCTACCTTTTCTGCTTTGGATAAGGCGCCTGAGTAGAACAGAATCTGCTCTATGAGGTTCGTCTTACCCGTACCGTTATGGCCGATGATGGCAACGTTCCTAATATCTTTTGTCTCAACGCTCATATAATTCCCTCCTTTTGAAAATCATGACGCTAACATTATTATCGTAAGATAGCAAAATCCATAAGTCAAATAAATTTATAAAAACTCTATATAAATAGTCGAGAAAAACAGTATAGAGGTTGAAAGCTATTTGTCATTCCTAGAGTTTTGTGCAAACACAATAAAAAAACGAGCATCTTTCGATGCCCGCTGCTGTTATCTTGACTTTTCTGAGTAGTGGTCAAACTCCATTGAGAAGTTTCCACGTCCCTGTGTCGAAGATCTTAGTATTGTTGTGTATCCAAACATCTTCTCAAGAGGTGCCTCTGCAGTAACAATGTCCGCACCAACTCTTGATTCCATTGAAAGAACAATGCCGTTTCTTGCTGTAAGGGATGAGATTACATCGCCGATGTATTCGCTAGGTGCAGATGCCTGAACTTTCATTACAGGTTCCATCATTACAGGTCCTGCCTGTGTGCAGATCTTGTCAAATGCCATAGCTGCGCAGCTGGTGAATGCCATCTCTGTTCCTGTAAGCTCATCGTAAACGATGTCTGTAACATCAACTTCGATATCTGTGCATTCATAGCCAAACTGAATGCCTGATGCGAATGCGCCATTGATGCCATTCTTGATTGCCTCGAGGATGTTCTCTGGAATCTCTCTTGTCTTTGCAGAAATCTTGAGAACATTGCCGCTCTTTGGTTCAAGAGGTCTAACTGTGAGTGCAAGCTCTGCATTGTTTTCCTTGTTTGCAATTGTTCTTGAGAAAGATTCTCTGCCAGAAGCTTCGGATCTGATGCACTCTCTGTAAGATACCTGAGGGTTACCGACTCTAGCTTCAATCTTCATTTCCTTGGTGATTCTTGTTACGAGAACATCAAGGTGAAGCTCTCCCATGCCTGAAATTACAAGCTGTCCAGTCTCTTCGTCATCCTTGTATGTGAATGTTGGGTCTTCCATAGCAAGAGTTTCTAGAGCCTTCTTGAGCTTGTCCTGGTCACTTGTTGTATTTGGCTCAATTGCAATTGAGATAACAGGGTTAGGGAAGACCATCTTTTCCATTAAGAATGGATGGTTTTCTGCACCGATTGTGTCACCTGTCTGTGCAAGCTTGAATCCTACTATTACGCCGATATCACCAGCCTTGAGCTCTGAGATTTCCTCTTCCCTCATAGCATGCATTCTAAAGAGTCTGTTGATTCTTTCCTTCTTGCCCTTTGTGATGTTATAAACAGCAACACCTTTTTTAAGTGTGCCAGAGTAAACTCTTACGAAGCAGAGTGGGCCAGCCTGTGGATCAACCTGAATCTTGAAGATAAGTGCTTCAAGTGGACCATTAGGGTCATGCTTGAGTTCCTGAGTCTTTCCGTTCTTTACATTGATGATTTCCATTGGAGGAATATCAAGTGGTGAAGGGAGAAGGTCTACTACGCCATCAAGAACTGTCTGAACACCAATGTTTCTGAGTGATGAGCCAACGAATACAGGAAGAAGGTTTCTTGAGAGTGTGCACTCTCTCAAAGTCTTTCTGATCATTTCCTCTGGAATTTCCTCGCCTTCGAAGTAGAGCTCTGTGATTTCGTCAGAGAATGAAGCAACTGAATCGATGAGCTTTTCATACCATTCGTTTGCAAGGTCTTCCATATCAGCTGGGATTTCATGCTCTTCAATGCTCTGTCCCTGGCTATCTGCAGAGAATGTCAGCATCTTTTTTCTAATGATATCGATTACGCCTGAGAAATCACTTTCTGCACCAACTGGGATAAATAGTGGTACAGGATTTGCACCGAGCTTTTTCTCCATTTGCTCAACGACAGAATAGAAGTTTGCACCCATTCTATCCATCTTGTTTACGAAAGCGATTCTTGGAACGTTGTATGTGTCAGCCTGACGCCATACTGTCTCTGTCTGAGGCTCAACACCTCCAACTGCGCAGAATACGCCAACCGCTCCGTCGAGAACACGAAGAGATCTCTCAACTTCAGCTGTGAAATCAACGTGTCCAGGAGTATCGATGATATTTATCTGATGGTCCTTCCAATAGCAGGTTGTTGCTGCAGAGGTGATAGTAATGCCTCTGTCCTGTTCCTGCTGCATCCAGTCCATAGTAGCTTCGCCATTATCTACCTCTCCAATTCTGTGGTTTTCACCTGTGTAGAAGAGGATTCTTTCTGTTGTAGTTGTCTTTCCGGCATCGATGTGAGCCATGATGCCAATGTTTCGGATTAGTTTATCGTCCATAGCATGCAAAATATATCATAACGAAATTCTTTGTACAATTTCCCATAGCTTTATTAAGCGAGATTAATTGTTAATTCTGCTGTCAAAAGAAGATAATTATCCTATTTTTCTTATCGTCTTTTATTGAATTTGTGTGCTCTCATAGCATTGATTACAGCTATTAGAGCAACACCGGTGTCTGCAAGGACAGCAAGCCACATATTTGACAATCCTACAATGGCAAATGCGAAGACGATAGCTTTGACAGAAAGTGAAAAGCCTATGTTTTCTTTTACGATTTTCTCAGTCTTTTTTGATATTGAAATCGCATCGGAAATCCTGATTAGGCTATCATCAAGAATCACAGCATCAGCTGCTTCAATCGCAGCATCTGATCCAACCCCGCCCATAGCTATTCCAACATCTGCTCTCTTGAGTGCAGGAGCGTCATTGATGCCGTCTCCTGCATATGCTGTTGTTCCTTTTTCTATAAGAGTCTCAAGTATTTTAAGCTTGTCCTGAGGAAGGAGCTCGGAGTAGGTTACATCAAGCTTCAGCTCCTTCGATACCGTCTCGGCAACCGACTTGCGATCGCCAGATAGCATAACAATATTTTTAACGCCAATATGTCTTAGACTATCGATTGCTAAGTATGAAGAATTCTTTATGTTGTCAGAAATTAAGAATCTGGCCAAGGCTCTTCCATCTTTTGCTAAATATACAACAGTTCCTTCATCATTCGACTCAGAAATGTTATTTATCAGCTTATTGTTTCCAATTGAATATTCACAGTTCTCAACAGTTCCGAACATGCCAATTCCAGGCTTTTCCACAACTGATTGTGCATTGAGGTTAGACTTGTCCAGATAAGAGGAAATTGCCCTTGCAATAGGATGATTTGAGCTAGCTTCTAGAGCACTTGCAATTGATTTTGCCTTATCTTCTGTTATTTCATTTGATAGCATTTCAAAGCTTCTTACTTCAAAGCTTCCTTCTGTCAGAGTTCCTGTTTTATCCAATGCAAGCGTATCGATATGGCTCAAAGTTTCAATAGTTCCTGCACCCTTAACAAGAATGCCGTTCTTGGCAAAGCTGCCAATAGATGCGTAATAGGTGAGAGGTACAGACAAAACAAGAGCGCATGGACATGAGATTACCAAAAGCATGCATGCCTTGTAGATCGAATCTGAAAGCTCTGACAATCCAAATAGTGGTGGCAGTAATGCTATAAGAAGGGCAGCTGCTACGATGATAGGTGTATAGTATCTAGAGAATCGAGTTATGAACATCTCGCTCTTAGCTTTCTTGCCTTCGCTCTCCTTTGCAAGCCTTATGATTTTTGACGCAGTAGAGTCACTATAGATAGTTGTTGCTTTGATTTTGAGAAGGCCTTCACCATTGATGGACCCAGATAGAACTTCTTCACCAACAACGACTTTTCTAGGTACCGATTCCCCCGTAAGTGCCTTTGTATCGATTAAAGAAGAACCCTCAACGACAATTCCATCCAAGGCAATTCTTTCGCCAGGCTTAACAACAAGGATGTCACCTGGGACAATATCCTCTGCCTTTTTTAAGACTTCCTTTCCATCGACAATGACAGATGCATAGTCAGGTGTTAAATCCAATAGTTCGGATATAGACTTTCTGGACTTTCCAACAGCCTTTCGCTGGAAGTATTCTCCCACTTGGTAGAACACCATTACGCCACTTGCTTCTTCATAGGAAGCAATGATCAAAGCGCCGATTGTAGCTATGGTCATTAGAAAATTCTCATCGAAGATATGCCCCTTCAGAATATTCTTGATTGCCCTATAGATAACATCATATCCAGAAATAAGATAGCTAATGATTGCAATAAGTGGAAGCTTGAAGATCAATGCAATTGAAAGAAGTAAAATTGAGATTGTTGCACGAACTAGAGTGTAATCCTTTTCTTCTTTATTGGTTTCTTCTTTTCCAGCTATGAATTCAATGTCGTCATCAGCTTCCTTTGCAAGCTTGATAATTGCTTCTTCAGAAAGGTTGGTTTCAACAATCAATTTGCCGTTATTGAAGTCAAGCAGAGCCTTGTTTATTTCACTAGCTGCATTTAGATAATTCTCGACCTTCTTTGCACAATTTGGACAATCAATTGAAACATCAAAAAAGAATGTACGCATCTCGTTAGGGAAAGTTATTTCATCTGAGATAGAAATTGCGCGTTCCTTTATTTCCTCTTCATCAATAACAGATTCAACTATCAAAATCTGATTGTTGAAATCGAGAGTTGCCTTGTATATATCGTCATATTCATTCAATCCTCGTTCAACTTTCTTTGAACAATTTGGACAATCAATTGAAATTTTAAGGATCTTCTTATCAACCTTTTTAAAGTCTTTTCCATGTTTTTCATCGGTAAAGGCAAAGCCATGCTTGTCTGATGGCTTAAAGTGCTTTGCTTCTTCGTGTCCCACAAAATAAAGAAAATCCATAGCGACCTCTAATTAAAATATGAATAGATGTTCATATATTAAAATAGATGTACAGATTATGTCAATTTAACAAGGCACCTTAAAATGCTATGAAATCTTCTTGTGCTGATGTGCGTAGATACTCTCGTTGCCAGATGCTATGAAAGCCATTGCAACTGCTACGAAGAGCAACACTGGCTCATCGTAATGGAATAGTTCGAATCCCAATACAAAGCATACTACTGGCAGGTTTGTTCCACCTGAGAGCATTCCTAATGCACCAAGGGCTGCAAATGCTCCAGTTGGAAGACCTAGGAGGGTAGCAAAGGTAAAGCCAAATGTTGAACCAAGAACTAAAAGAGGAACTACCTCGCCACCAACAAATCCAGCCGCAATTGAGAGGAATATCAAAGCTGCCTTAACTAAGAAGGCATGGAGTGGAACAGAATCAGATATCGATGAGTATAGGAGTCCCGAAGATAGTCCATTATATGAAAAATCTTTATTAATCAAATAATTAGCAAAGATAATACAAGTTACTAAAAATGCGGGGAAAATTATATTGGATATTTGGTTCTTGAATATTTTGTGTGATGCTTCCTTGAACTTCTCAAGTCCATAGCAGAACAATTTTGACATAAGGCCAATTAAAAGACCAAATAATCCAACATATATTGTATTTCCAAGAGTGAGTGTTAGTTCTGTAAAATAAGGGATGTGAAGTATGTGGATTGAAAGTGCAGAGGAAACAAAATAAGCAGAGATGGAAGAAAGGACGCATGGTAGAAATGCATCGAGTCTTGTAATGTCTGGAGAAGCAAATTGAGTTCCAAATAAGACACCAGCAACTGGAGATCCAAAGAGGGCAGAGAAAGCTGCAGCGGCGCCACTCATCAAAAAGTAGTCTTTGTTGGTATCTGCCTTCTTCAAAAGCTTTTCTTCGCCTTTTTTTGCAAAAGAAGCAATAGAAAGGCCAATCTGAACACCAACGCCTTCTTTGCCAACAGATGCACCAGCAAGATGTGCAATAGAAGACATGAAGTATCCGACTATTCCCATAAATGGTGATACGTGTGATTTTTTGTGGGCATTTACAAGATTCTGCTCTTCATCGGAGTGAATCTCGTCAATTGCAAATACAGTTGCCTTCTTAAAATCCTCGCCAACCTTCTTATATACGTAGTATGAAACAATTGCACATGGCACCAAAAGCAGGAAGGCAAATGGGTTTTTTGTATTTAATTCTCCCATCAAAGAAATTGTGTTTGCAAAGAGAACTATGCATAGACCTGTTAATATGCCTACATAAATTCCCCTGATTGAATTTGCAAGCCATTTGATGTTGAGTGTTCTTTTATTTTTCATATGACTGGATTTTAAAATCTTACATACTTAATGTCTATTCACTTCCCTTTGCTTAAATTGGGCATTTAAGCAAATTTATCAACAAAATTATATTCAGTTGACTAATTGAGGAACAAATTTATAAATCTATATTAAATAGTTTCGAATTAAGTGTTATTCCTTAGAATATAAATATAAAAATCATTGTTAGTCATTTGGGTGGGGAAATAAATGTCAAAGGCAAGCAAGTTTTTTGGATTTTTGTTCAGATTTTTTCTAGTAGTTGTAATTGTGGGAGGGCTCTTTGTGCTCGTCTCTTGGTTCTTCTCTACTAGATCGAGCATATCTTACACCTCTCCAGCAAAGCCAGTTCAGATTGGCAAGGCAGAAGAGAGGGTAATTGAAAGTACTGTAATACTTTCAGGTTACATTGAGGCAGAGGCAATGATTCCTGTTGTGCCATTTGTTAATGGAACGATCAAGGAATACAACGTTATAGCCGGCGACTTTGTTAACGAAGGCGATATCATCTGCTCTTTGGATAAGGCACCTTACGAGCTACAGGTTGCTCAGGCTAAGGCAGCCTCAATTGTTTATGATGCTACATTTGA
>JAGBWX010000091.1 GCA_017629575.1 Spirochaetales bacterium
AAAATCCTGATTATTTGTGGTAAGCAACAGAAATTATTGGCTTAATGGTCTTGAAGGTCTCCGTATCAACAGAAATTCCAGTTGATATGTCCCAATCGTCAAATATGCCTCTCAAGTTGAAACAGAGCTCACCTTCGTTTTTATTGTACTTAAATGCCTTATGGGCATGCTCATGATAGCCCACACCGATTACTATAGTGAAATCTGAAAGCAGCTGGACATCCACACCGCCATTGATCATGAACTTGCCTGTAGATGTATCGCTATTGAAATTTCCGTAGAAAATTGATGCCCTTGGCCTGAAAAGTCTGAGATCGCCATTTGGGGTGTACTTATCTGAATATGCAGCGAATGAGATGCTCATGCCCTTGAATATGGAGGAGAAGTCTGTCTTTACCTCACCGGCGGTAATTATAAAAAGATCATCAAAGACAACACCCAGAGAATAGTTGTCAAAATATCCCAAGGCGCCAAGACCAATGGAAAATCTCTCAGAATTGCTCATTCTCTCAAATGGGCTAAGGTAGCTATTGGCAATTGCATTCCCCAAATCAGTCACTTCCTTATCCATTCTCACCATCGAATTTCCACCTCTCAGAACGCCTCCAATGCTGACATATGGAAAGGCATATGCAAGTGCAAGCTCCAAGTCCATATGGGAATAGATGTCAAAGAATGGATATTGGCTATTTTCACGGAAGCTTCTATCTGAGAAAGAAGAGCCGATCTTTATAGTCATTGAGACATTCTTGTTATAGATAGAAATATCGACATTGCTCACCTGATTCTGAATGTAGCCAATAGGCTCGGCAAGCACATCAATGTCATAGATTTCGCTTAGGCTCAATGCAGTTCTAACATTGCCATCATCCTCTGAAAGAGGAAGAGCTGCTGGATTTGCATAGATATCGTTAAAAGTACCGTAATATGCAGGATTTGAGATAGAAGAAAGCTGATAGTTCGTAGAATATGAAACATTCGAGGCAAACAGCGAGAATGTCAGCAAGGAAATAATTAATGCAAAAGCAAATCTTCTAAAGTTCTTCATTAATTTAATGATAACAGAAAAGACATGCTCTGAAAAATGCTATAATCACATTATGGGCACTGTATTTTTCCATATTGACCTAGATGCATTCTTTGCTGCCGTAGAGATACTTGATAATCCTAGCTACAAGGACAAGCCTCTCATTATCGGAACCCCAGGAAAACGAAGTGTTGCCTCAACATGCTCATATAAAGCAAGAGAATATGGAGTTCACTCTGCAATGCCTATGACAACAGCGCTCAAGCTCTGCCCTAACGCAATCTGCATTCCGCCTAGAATGCAGCGCTATAGCGAAAAATCAAGGGAAGTAATGAATATCATAAAGTCATTTGCACCAGGCTTTCTTCAAGTTTCCATCGATGAGGCCTTTTTAGACCTCACGGGAATGGAGAGGATATACCCTCTCCCAGGAAAGGCCGCTGGCATGTTGAAGAATATGATATTTGAAGAAACAGGGCTTACGGTATCAATCGGAGTTGCATCCTCTCGCTTTGTCGCAAAGCTTGCCTCTGACTTCAAAAAGCCAAATGGCCTTACTATTGTTCCCCCAGGAAGAGAAACTGAGTTAGTAGATCGAATTGGTCTGAGAAAGCTATGGGGCATTGGCAAGGCAACATCAGATGCCCTAATCAAAAAAGGTCTAACAACTCCTGAAATCATAAGAAGATATTCTGAAAGGGAGCTAATATCCATCTTGGGCGAAGCTTCTGGAAAATACTTATATTCCGTAACAAGAGGAATAGATCCAGGAATATATCAGGGAGAGGCAAAGTCTCACTCTATATCTACCGAGACCACGTTCTATAACGATGTCTATGGATATGAAGCTCTGGATGGATATCTCCTATACATGTCCCAGGAGCTCATGTTCAAGGCCCTAGATGAAAAGACTGTGCCAAGGACTGTTGGCATAAAGCTCAGATATGGCGACTTCACTACAACAACAATCCAAGAGACTCCAATGATGCCTATCTATTCCTCATCTGAAGTCTATGAAATAGCAAAAAAGCTATTGAGAAAGCGCTATAGCGGCGAAGGAATAAGACTCTTGGGTCTATTCCTATCTCAGCTATATGATGGCGAAGAGATAGAGCAGAAAGACCTCTTTGGTGAGGATATGGAAAAAAGAAGGAACCTCGAAAAGACTATTCTCGCCCTATCTAAAGAAGGAAATATAGTTCAGAAGGCAAGACTTCTTAGAACGCAAAAACAAGAACAAGAAGAATAGCTACGATGATTCTATAGATTCCGAATACTGAGAAATCATGTCTTCTTACATAGGCGACAAATGCCTTGATTACTGCCAATGAAACAACAAAAGAAACTGCTGTTCCGAAGAGAATCATAATCCATTCAGACTGTGAAATTCCGCCTGCATGCTTGATGAATCTGACAGCAGTTGCTCCGAGCATTACCGGAATAGCCATAAAGAAGCTGAACTTTGCTGCAAGCTCTCTTGAGAAGCCCAAAAGCATTCCACCAAGGATGGTTGATCCTGAGCGTGATGTGCCAGGGATTATTGCCAATGCCTGGAAAAGACCAATCTGGAAAGCTTTCTTATATGAAATATCCTCAATCTCAACGTACTTTGGAGCTTTCTTATCCTTGCGTTTTTCAAGAATGACATAAAGGATGCCATAGAAGGCAAGAGTTAATGCAATTACATACCAAGTGCCAAGCTTCTGATCGATGATATCGTCCAAGAGAAGGCCGAAAACCATAGCAGGAATTGATGCTGCCACAATCTTGAACCAGAGCTCAAAGCTCTTCTTGGTATCTTCCTTATTTGACTTAAAGGGCCAAAGAGTTGAGAAATAGGCAACAACTACAGCAAGGATGGAACCTAGCTGGATAATTACCATAAAGAGGCTCTTGAAAGACTCTGAGCCAGACAATTTTATGAACTCATCGATAATCAATAAGTGTGCTGTAGATGATATTGGGAGCCACTCTGTGAGTCCCTGAACAATGCCAAGTATTAAAGCCTTCAAATATTCCATGGTTAAAGGTTAGCAACAACACTCTCTCTTGTCGATAGTCAATTGTTGTACTTGAAGCAAAGTTAGTGGTATCATCAAAATATGCTGCATATATGTCTTTTCGAGCCAGAAATACCTCAGAATACAGGAAATATCGCAAGAACCTGCGCCGCAACAGGAGCAGTTCTGCACCTTGTTCATCCCTTGGGCTTTGATATTTCCGAAAAAGCTGTGAGACATGCAGGCCTAGACTATTGGTCAGAGGTGACAATCAAGGAGTACAGCTCTGTCAGCGAGTTTTTAAAAATCCATAACGATGACGAGCTTTTCTTCATGTCCACAAAGGGAAGAACAGTATTCTCAGACCAAGAATATCCTAAAGACAAAGATGTGTACTTGATATTTGGAAAGGAATCCAGAGGCATTGAAGAGGAGGTTCTCCTCTCTTACCCAAACCGGGTTTTGAGAATACCTATGGTAAAAGATACAAGAAGCCTCAACCTCTCCAATAGCGTTGCCATCGCAGCATATGACTACTACAGAAAAATGGATTATGAGAGCTTTAATCTCAAGGGTGAGCTCCATAGGCATAAATGGGAGGATTCATAATGGATAGAACCTCAATAGCGATTATTGGATGCGGCAACATGGGCGGATCCATCGCAAAGGCTCTCTCAGAGAGCAATAACTTTGCAGTCTCTGTTTTCGATAGCGATAAGGCAAAAGCTGAAAAATTTGCAAGCGAGAACAATGCATCAGTGCTTTCATGCATCTCTGATGCTACAGCAATGGATGTTGTCCTCATTGCAGTTAAACCTCAGATTCTGCCATCAATCTCCGAGGACTTAAAGAATCTCAAGCCAGGGCTGTTCATTTCAATTGCAGCTGGTTTCGATATCGCTACACTGGAGAAGATGCTGGAGGGTAAGGTTGCAAGATATATGCCTAACCTTGCCGCTAGAACAAAGAAGGCTGTTACAGCAGTGGCATTCTCTCTTTCAATGGAGAACTCAGACAAGAAGCTTGCAATGGATATTGCAAACTCCTTTGGCTCTGCATTCGAATTGGAGGAGAAGCTTTTCTCCGCATTCATTGGCATCTCAGGCTCTGCAATTGCATATGTCTTTGAGATGATCCACCAGATTGCAATGGGCGGAGTCAGGGAAGGCATCGCCTACCCTAAGTCTCTGGAAATCGTCAGAGATACATTTGAAAGTGCAACTTCTCTCTTAAAAGAGAGTGGACTAGGTGCTGTTGAGCTTGAAACTATGGTATGCTCAGCTGGTGGCACAACAATTGAAGGTGTTAAGGCTTTGGAAGATGGAAATCTTGGAGCAACACTCATCAATGCAGTATCTGCAGCAGCAGAGAAATCAAGAAAAATGGAAGCTAAAGGGAGATAAATAGAAAATGATTGACGTAAAAGAACTCAGAACCAGAAAAGACGAAATTGCTGAGAATATCAAGAACAGATATATGAATGTCGATCTCGAAGCTATCATCAAGCATCAGGAAGAGAGAGGCGCTCTCCTTGCTGAGGTTGAAGCACTTAGAGCTAAGAGAAACGAAACTGCTGCAAAGATGAAGCAGAAGCTCGATAACGAGACAAGACAGCTCTATATTGCAGAAGGAAAGGCAATCAAGGAAGAACTCGCAGAGAAGGAAGCAAAGCTTACTGAAATCGAAGCTATCTTCAATGAAGAAATCAGAACTATTCCTAACTACGCATCTCCAGAGGCACCAATTGGAAAGGAAGACAAGGACAACCTTGCAGTCAAGTTCTTCGGTGAGCCTAAGAAGTTTGCCTTCCAGCCTAAGGACCACGTTCAGCTTGGCGAAGAGCTAAACATCCTTGACTTCGATGCTGGCGCTAAGGTTTCTGGCCAGAAGTTCTACTATATCAAGAACAAGCTCGTTATCCTCCAGATGGCACTCGAGCGCTATGCAATGGATGTTGTAATCAAGCACGGCTTCACACCATTCATTACTCCAGACATCGCAAAGGAAGAAGTTCTCCACGGCATCGGCTTCAACCCAAGAGGTGCAGAGAGCAACATCTACACACTTGAAGGCACTGGCACATGCTTGGTTGGCACAGCAGAGATCACTCTCGGTGGTTACTACCAGAATTCAATTCTCGAGAAGAAGGACCTTCCTATTAAGATGACAGGACTTTCTCACTGCTTCAGAAGAGAAGCAGGTGGCGCTGGCCAGTACTCAAAGGGCCTTTATAGAGTTCACCAGTTCTCTAAGCTTGAGATGTTCATCTACTGTCTCCCAGAAGAGTCTGAGGCATTCCACAAGGAAATCCTCGCAATCGAGGAAGAAATCTTCCAGGGCCTCAACATCCCATACAGAGTAGTAGATACAGCAACAGGTGACCTCGGTGCACCAGCATACAGAAAGTTCGACATCGAAGCATGGATGCCAGGCAGAGGCGATGAAGGCGAATACGGTGAAGTAACATCAACTTCAAATTGCACAGACTACCAGGCAAGAA
>JAGBWX010000092.1 GCA_017629575.1 Spirochaetales bacterium
GAACTCTGCTTCTCTTGCAATCTCATCTGCTGTGATTGCTGCTCTTGGAACTTCAATCATTGTACCAATTTCATAAGGAAGCTTGATATGCTGTTCTTCAAATACCTTAGTAATTTCTTCTACAGCATTCTTCTTACAATACTCAAATTCCTTGTAGATACCAACGAGAGGAATCATAATCTCTGGATAAACATTGAAACCCTTCTTCTTTACGTTGATAGCTGCTTCCATGATTGCTCTTACCTGCATCTTTAGAATTTCAGGATATACAACAGCAAGACGACATCCTCTGAAACCAAGCATTGGGTTAAATTCATGAAGAGAGTTAATCTTCTGAGCAATATCCTCTGCAGAAATTCCAAGTGTAAGTGCCATTTCATGACGAGATGTATGGTCATTAGGAAGGAATTCATGTAGTGGTGGATCAAGAAGTCTGATAACAACAGGAAGACCATTCATTGCCTCGAAGATACCTTCAAAGTCTGATCTCTGCATTGGAAGAAGCTCAAGAAGAGCCTTTTCTCTTGCTCTAGTATTATCAGCAAGAATCATCTTTCTCATTGCAACGATTCTGTTGCCACCAAAGAACATATGTTCAGTTCTACAAAGACCAATACCCTGAGCGCCGAGCTGTACAGCATATCTTGCATCCTTTGGTGAATCTGCATTTGTTCTAACATCAAGAGTCTTAAGTTCATCAACAAAGCTCATGAACTTTTTATAGTTCTGATAAAGAACTGATTCAGTCTCTCTCATAGAACCTTCAAGTACCTGCATGATTTCTGATGGCTTTACAGGAATCTTCTGTGCATATACAGCACCTGTAAATCCGTCGATTGCCATGTAGTCACCTTCAGAGAGAAGCTTTCCATTGACTTCAAGTGTCTTCTTGATTTCATCAACATGGATTTCTCCACAACCAGAAACACATGGGCAACCCATGCCTCTAGCAACTACAGCAGCATGAGATGTCATACCGCCTCTGCATGTGATGATACCCTTTGATACAGCCATACCTCCGATGTCTTCTGGAGAAGTCTCAACTCTAACGAGAAGAACGTCCTTACCCTCTGCCGCAGCAATTTCAGCATCCTTAGCTGTGAAATAGATCTGACCACATGCACCACCAGGAGAAGCATTGAGGCCCTTTGTTGCTACAGGTATTCCTGAATCCTTAATTACCTTGCTGTCGAGAATTGGAGCAAAGAGCTTTGAGAACTCTGAAGCTGGAACTCTAGAAACAGCTGTTTCCTTAGAGATGAGGCCTTCTTCAACCATTTCTACCTGGCTTCTAAGCCATGAGAAGATTGTTCTCTTTCCACTTCTTGTCTGAAGCATGAAGAGCTTACCTTCCTGGATTGTGAACTCAAGGTCCTGCATATCATGATAGTGTTTTTCCAAACGAATTCGGATATCACAGAGCTGCTTGTAAGCTTCTGGATTAACAGCCTTCATAGTCTCAATCTTCTGAGGTGTTCTAATGCCAGCAACTACGTCCTCGCCCTGTGCATTCATGAGGTACTCGCCATAGAACTTATTTTCACCAGAAGATGGGTCACGAGTGAAAGCTACACCTGTGCCAGATGTTTCTCCCATGTTTCCAAATACCATTGACTGTACGTTAACAGCAGTGCCAAGAAGGCCTCTGATATCGTTCATCATTCTGTACTTGATTGCTCTTTCGTTATTCCATGACTTGAATACTGCATCAATAGCCTTAAAAAGCTGGTACTTTGGATCAACAGGGAATTCCTCGCCTGTTGCCTTCTTGTAGATGATCTTATATCTCTTGATAACTTCCTTGAGATCATCAACATCTAGCTCAGTATCCATTACTCTGCCTCTTTCATCCTTAACAGACTGAAGAGCATATTCAAACTTTGCATGAGGAACACCCATTACAACGTCACCAAACATCTGGATAAATCTTCTATAGCTATCCCATGCGAATCTTTCATTGCCAGTCTTTGCAACTAAAGCTTCAAGAGAGTCAGGATTGAGACCAAGATTAAGAACTGTATCCATCATGCCTGGCATTGACTGAGCAGCACCTGAGCGAACAGAAACTAAGAGAGGATTCTTCTTATCGCCAAGTTTTGCACCCATGAGGTCTTCAAGCTTTTCAAGGTTCTTGAGAACTTCATCCTTCATGCCTGTAGGATATGCACCATTGTGCTTATCAAAGAAAGCGCATGCTTCTGTTGTAATTGTAAATCCAGGAGGAACTGGAAGTCCAATGCTTGTCATATCAGCAAGATTAGCACCCTTTCCACCAAGTATCTGCTTCATATCTGCTGTACCTTCGGCCTTTCCATCGCCGAAGAAATAAACATACTTCTTGTTGTTCATTTGATAACCCTTTATATATAACCGCAATGATGTTATCAACTTAACCAAGAACGGTCAATTAAATTGCATAACATGTTTTTAATATTTTCTTATTATAACGATAAATATATATCTTAATAATTAAAAAAGAGGCATGAATCTGCCTCTTTCTGTCAAACAGCTTTGCTATAGCTGTCCATCTCTCTTTCCAGACCTTCTTTTTGAAGCTTCTGAAGCGCTCTTTTTTCAATCTGCCTGATTCTTTCCTTTGTTAAGCTATAGCTATCACCAATTTCTTTCAGGGACATTGGCTTTTTTCCACCAATACCATATCTCAGTTCAATGATTGTTCTCTCTTTCTCACTAAGCACATCTAAAAGAGATATTACATCTTTCTTCAACTGCTTCATGATTACTTCACCATCAGGACCGTAAGCAGAATCTTCCAGGAAATCGCCAAATGTAGAATCAGACTCATCGCTCTTTTTAACTGGAGAATCGAATGAAATCATTTCGCCTGTAATTGCCTTAAGGTCCATAATCAGCTTCTGATCTAGACCTGTAATTGTAGCAATCTCCTCAACAGATACTTCTGAAGTTTCAAGCTCACTCATCAATTCACGTTCACACTTCTGAATCTTGATCAAATCACTTGCTCTATTGAGAGGAATTCTCACAGGTCTACCCTTATCTGAAATAGCCTTCATAATTGACTGTCTGATCCACCAAACAGCATATGAAATGAAGTGGTATCCCATATTTGGCTCAAATTTATCAAGAGCAACAATAAGTCCTACATTGCCCTCATTAATAAGATCAGCAAGTGGAAGACCCTGACCTCTATATTTCTTAGCAACATTTACAACAAATCTCAGATTGGAGTTGAGAAGCCTTTCTCTAGCCTTCATGTCGCCATTTTTTGCTTTTACCGCAAGTTCATACTCCTCTTCATGAGAAATAAGCGGAATTCTGTTGATTTCTTTTAAATACATTGAAAGAACTTCGTTATCGTTGTTCTCTATTTCAATTTTAGATGTAAATTCTTCCATCTTACCCTCCTTAGGATTACAAAAATTATGTTGCAAGATTCATGCCAACTTATAAATCCATTGTTTTATAAGGAATTAGGTAATTTGAAATATATAATTGAAATAAAAAATGGGTCATTTAGAC
>JAGBWX010000093.1 GCA_017629575.1 Spirochaetales bacterium
ACTCTTGCCAAGGTCTCTCTAGCGCTAGATCTTCCACCGCCTCTATAGTCCCTGATTCCATATTTTTCATTGAAAGTATAGTCTGCATGACCTGGTCTATAAACATGTGCAATTGAAGAGTAATCCTTTGATTTCTGGTTAGTATTTCTGACCATCATCATAATAGGGGAACCAGTACTTTTACCTTCAAAGACACCAGATAGAATCTCAACTTTATCGGCTTCATCTCTCTTGGTTCCAAGTGATGTTGAGCCAAGTCTTCTTCTATCCATCTCTCTCTGGAGCTTTTCCATATCAATTTCAAAGCCTGCAGGAAATCCCTCGACAATACAGCCAAGAGCCTCTCCATGAGACTCCCCGAAAGTTGTGAATGAGAATAATCTACCTATTGAATTAGATCCCATAGCCAAGCTCCCTTAGAGTGTCATATAGATAGGCCTCAGTCTCATCCCTGTCTCTGTATGTTCCGAGATCGACGACTTCATCTGCCCATTCTCTATAGATTAAATCACGTCTTTTGTAGATTTCATGGAAAGAGGACTCAAGATTATTTGGATCTAGGAATGCAGGAATTCCATGCTTGAGTATTACAGGAAGCATTTCCTCTTCTCTTCTGGTGAGGTATATAACCTTGCCATTCTTCTTTAGAGCTTCCATTAGTGGCTTATTGTCCGAAGCTCCACCACCCAAAGATAGGACGATGCTCTTATTCTCTGCATCTAAGAATTCCTTGATTACATCAGCTTCAAGACACATAAAGGCTTCTTTACCTTCTCTTTTGTAGAAGTCTCTGATGCTTTCTCCTTTGAGGGCATTTACGATTAAATCATCTGCATCGACAAAGAGATATCCATAGCGCTTAGCCATGCGCTTTGCGAATGTGGTCTTTCCAGAATGCTTGATGCCAACAAAGAAAAGTCTTTCCATCTTTTTTTACCAATGGCATATTCTAACATTTTTGGATACATAAATAAACAAGCGATTGAAAAAAGATTAGTCTACAAGCTTTCCACGGTAACTTGGAACGACAGGAACTCTTGTCTTATTTGAGGAATCATCTTCCTTGTTCTTTCTTTTGACGTAGTTCTTTCTTCTTTCGTACTTTTCAATGTAGATGGCCTCTGCCTTGTTCTTCTTGCTATCGTTGATGTACTTGTTCTCAGGAATAGCAAGCTTCATGGCATAGTGGAACATGATTACCATCATGTACCATAAGAATGAAAGAATTACAGGAATTGTGTTTGAAAACGTCATCTCAAAGATTTCGCTTCCATGTTCTCCTACAATGAGGAGAGTATTGAGATTCTCGAAGCATAGAAGAATAGAGATGATTGCTGGCAAAATCCAAAATAGGCCATTTTTGGAAATGATGAACCTTATGCTAGATAAAAGTGCCATAAATGAGAGCAGCATAGCTGCTATAGGAAATATATATTCAAACACATTTGCCTCAACTGATATAATTGTAACATAATATGGATAGGAGGCAAAGATGAGTGAAAAGCTAAAAAGAAAAGCAGAGGGCATTGTCCTCGAAAAAAGAGTTAGACCTAGAGCCGAAGATGTGAGAGGTGCGTACTATCGCGATACCACTGCGATTATCCATTCTTCACCTTTCAGAAGACTCAAGCACAAGACTCAGGTATTCTTTGCACCATCAAATGACCATATATGCACAAGAATGGAACATGTTTTGCATGTTGCTTCAATCGCATCAACAATATGTCGTCCTTTGGGCTTGGATTCAGAGCTTGCATGGGCAATGGGTGTTGGCCATGATCTTGGACATACTCCATTTGGTCACGTTGGAGAGAAAATCTTAGAAAAGCTTTCTGTTGAGCGTGGCATCACAACATTCCACCATGAGGTAAACTCTTTAAGAGTCATAGACTTCCTCTCTAGAGATGGAAATGGCCTCAATCTTACATATGCAGTAAGGGATGGAATTGTCTGCCACAATGGCGAGTCGCTTAGAAAAAGACTCATTCCAACATTCCAGGAGAGAGACCTTTCCTCCTTAGAGAGAAGGGATGGACTTATTCCTGCAACATATGAAGGCTGTGTAGTTAGATTCTCTGATTCCATTGCATACCTTGGAAGAGACTATGAAGATGCATGGAGACTTGGCATTCTCAAGGGTAAGGAACTTCCATCTATCGTTACAGAAAGACTTGGTAAGACAAACTCTGAAATCATCAATACTCTTGTAAATGATATTATCAGCGGGGCTAGCGATGAGCATGGCATCGGATTCTCTGATGATATCTTTGAAGCAGTAGCTGAATTCTCAAAGTTCAACTATGAGAATATCTACCGATCAGAGATTCTCAATGGATACACAAGATACTTCACAAGACTCTTGAAGCTTATCGTAGATTATCTTGAAGAACTCTATTCAAGCTTCAAGCTTGATGAGAGAGGATATAGCGATGAGCACAACATGCTTGCAGCTGGATTCTATAACCACATCAAGGATATGTATCCAAAGTACATTGAGAGAGAAGGCTCAGATAAGCGCATGATTCTCGATTATGTGGCTGGAATGACAGATAATTTTGCTCTTGATTGTGCAAACGAAATTCTTAAGCCAGATCATCTTAACGTTGAGATTGACAAGAGCCTTACTGGTAAATGGTTTGATGCAAAGTAATTATTTGTCCTGAGCAAGAGATTCGATTTCCTTGATGAACTGATCGAGGTCATCGAATGCTCTATAAACAGAGGCAAAGCGAACATAGGCAACAGGGGAGACTGGATAGAGCTGTCTGAGAGTCTCCTCGCCAACTTCTTGGCTTGTGATTGTGTTCTTAGGACCCGCAAGCTCAAATACCCTGTCTTCAATATTCCTGAGGATTGTATCAATATCCTTAGGATCGATATCGAGCTTTTCGGTACAGGTCATAATACCTCTTTCAACCTTTGAAATGTCGAATGGCTGATGTCTGCCATCTTTTTTGATAACAATTACAGGTCTTTCCTCAATTCTTTCATAGCTAGTGAAGCGATGGCCACAGTTAAGGCAGAGTCTTCTCCTTCTTACCTGAGCACCTTCCTTTGTTGATCTTGATTCAAGAACCTTATCTTTATCTATCTGACATCTTGGACATTTCATAAAAACAATGTTATCACAAAAGATTTGGTAAAAGAAGAAATAATAATCTTCTTTAAATTAGAAAAAAGATAAGAATGTTTAAAAACAATATTAGAAAAAGCATGACATCTAATATTTTATTGAGTTCTAAAATCCATATGTTTCTAAGATAATAATGATGGAATTGTTTATTTTAATTAATATTATTCTTGTGAAGCTAATTAAATAGTAATGATTTATTAATTTATGCTTTATTGTTTGTAATCTTTAAATCCAAATTAAACTATACATTAAAATTGTTTTTTTGTAGATTTCATAAAGATAATTGAATCAAACAAGTTTTTTTAGTAACATATTGTTAACTTGATAACATAAGGGAAGATTATATGACAGGTTCAGTAGCAGGATGCGTAAAGAGTGTAATCAATAGAAGTCCTTTTATTTCCGAAATGTTGATTCAGGAAGTAATTTCTTTTTCCAACCTTGCTAAGTTCATTAAGCCTAAAGTAGAGGCAATATATGGACAAGATGTGAACTCTGCCGCCATTGTAATGGCTATCAGAAGATATGCTGATGAACTTAAGCGCTCCAAAGAGCTTCCTGACCATGAGACAATCAGCTATGAAATTTCAATGAAGACTAACATCTATGATGTAAACTTTTTGAGAAATGATTCTTTTATCTCATCTCTGCCTGTATTGTATGAAAGAATTAGGCCAGAAAGCGGTGATTTCTTGAATGTTACCTTAGGTTCTCATGAGATTTCCCTCTCTGTTTCCGAAAAGTATAGAGTTATTGTTGATGAGATTCTTTCAAAAGAGAAAATCGTTAGCTCTATGAGCGATTTAGTTGCTGTTACGATTGTGTTCCATGAAGGCGACTTCTTAGAAACACCAGGTGTTCTTTATTTGGCAGTTAGAAAGCTTGCTTGGGAGAACATCAACGTTCTTGAGATTGTTTCAACAATGAATGTTCTAACTTTTGTAATAAAAAGAGAGGACAGCCTAGCTGCCTATGCTGCCCTCCAAACATTCCTAAAGGAAGATATTTAGTTCTTAAGGGGAAGAGTTCTGAAAAGCTCTTCCCTTGCTTTTTCTGTACCTGCATAGATAGTCATTCTAAAAGGTTTCTTCTCGATTACGAAAGCATCGTCATATTCAAATGGCTTGCCATCTGCATAGACGATATCCATTCCGAAGTGAAGCAGGATAGCATGGGCAGATGTTATGTCCCACACAAAGCATGGCTGGTTGACGCAAGCCTGGAATGATGAGAAGACTACAGGACAAACAAGGTGGATGATCGATGAGCCAAATGTTCTAACTTTTCCTTTGAAGTTGTCGAAATCCATCCACTTTTGGCCTTTTGAACCCATTGTAATCTGCTTGATTTCATCCTTATTTCCCTCGGTTTCAAACTTCACACCGTCTACGTAGACGTC
>JAGBWX010000094.1 GCA_017629575.1 Spirochaetales bacterium
AAAGCCTTCATTATAATAAAGTTATGTCCTATAAGCATTCATATTTAGATAGACCAGAAATTTTTGCGGTCAACAGAGAAGACGCTCATTCAATCTTTACCCCATCTTTCACAAAGGGAAAGGTTACTGATTTGTCTGGAAAGTGGAAATTCTCATCATTCCAGCGCCCAGAGCTTGCTCCAGAGGATTTCTATAAGACAACAAACGACATTTCATCTTGGAACGATATCAACGTTCCTGGATCAGTTGAAATACAGGGCTATGGAGAGCCTAAGTACCTTAATCTCATGTATCCATGGGATGGCAGGGAAGAAGTTGTTCCTCCAAATATCCCAACAAAGGAAAATAGAACATCCCTCTATGTAAAGGATGTTGAAATCGATAGCATCGAAGGTAGTGTTTTCCTTTCATTCTATGGTGTTCAGACTGCATTTGACCTCTTTGTAAATGACGAGTTCGTCGGCTATGCAGAAGACTCCTTCACACTCTCAGAGTTTGATATCACAAAGTATGCAAAGCAAGGAAAGAACAGAATCGCAGTTAGAGTATTCAAGTTCTCCACAGCTTCACACCTTGAAGACCAGGACTATTGGAGACTTTCTGGAATCTTCAGAAAGGTTGTTCTCTCTGTAAGGCCTAACGGCTTCATCAAAGACATTGATGTAAAGACTAAGATGTCTCCAGATTACAAGAAGGGAACTATCAGCTTCATTATCAAGACAGAGGCAAAGAGAATTAGAATTGAGATGGGCAAGAATGTTGTCGAGACAGATGCATCTGGCGCATCAACAGAGGTAATGATGTTCCTCTCAGAGCCAAAGCTTTGGTCTGCTGAGAATCCTAACCTCTACCCATATACAATCATTGCTCTTGATGAAAACGATGAGGTTCTTGAAAAAGTAGATGGTTTTGCAGGCTTCAGACGCTTTGAGATTGTTGACGGTGTTATGAAGATCAACGGAAAGAGAATCGTATTCCATGGCGTAAACAGACATGAATGGAATCCTGAGACAGGCAGAACAATCAGCATTGAGGATATGGAGAAGGATATCCTTCTTATGAAGAGAAACAACATCAATGCTGTAAGAACTTCACATTATCCAAACTCTGAGGAATTCTACGCACTCTGCGACAAGTACGGCATCTACGTAATTGCAGAGACAAATATCGAGACACATGGAACCTGGCAGAACCTCACAGGCAAGGACATCGAATCCCAGATTCCTGGCGATGACGAAATTTGGACACCTGCTATTTTAGACAGAGCTAAGTCAAACTACGAGAGCTTCAAGAACCATCCAGCTATCCTGATGTGGTCAGTTGGCAATGAATCAGGTGGCGGGGAGATTCTCTCAAGGGTTGCAGCTTACTTCCACAAAGTAGACAAGGCAAGACTTGTTCACTATGAAGGCGTATTCAACGATAGAACTTACTCAGACGAGACAAGCGATGTCGAGAGCCAGATGTACACTCCTGCAGACGATATTGAAATCTTCCTCAAGAGAAACTATGACAAGCCATTCATCCTCTGCGAATACTCACATTCAATGGGAAACAGCAATGGTGACTTGATGGACTACATCAGACTTGAAAGAGAGCAGGAACAGTACCAGGGTGGATTCATCTGGGACTTCATTGACCAGATGCTCTACAAGAATGGTGAACTTGTTTATGGTGGTGACTTTGGGGAAAGACCAAACGACTCTAACTTCTGTGCAAACGGCCTTGTTTTTGCAGATAGAACACCTTCTCCAAAGCTTCAGGAAGTAAAGTATGCTTACCAGGGCTTTGCAATCGACGTCAATGAAGAGTTCTTCACGATCAAGAACTTAAACCTCTTCTCAGACCTTGACCAGTTCAAGACAGTGTTGATTCACGAAGTAGAGGGAAAGGTTGTTGCAGAAAAGGATATCACAGGCAATATCAAGCCAGGGGCTGAGATCACAAAGCGCATTCCTTTCACAAGAAAGGGTGGCAATGAAGCCTTCAGAGTATCCATCAGACTCAAGAGCGACACTCTTTGGGCAAAGAAGGGATATGAGATTGCTCATGGCCAGTGGTACTCAATTGCAGAAACTACAGTTGGAGAAGATAGCAAGCCAGCAGAGTTTATCACAGGCTCTTACACATGGGGCTTCAAGGGCAAGAACTACACAGCTTGCATTGATAGAAGAACTGGCATGCTCACAAGCTTCAGAAAGAATGGAAAGGAATATATCGAATCAACACCTTATCCATCATTCTGGAGAGCTCCAGTAGATAACGATAGAGGCTCTAATCTCACAGCACAGCTTGGTAGATGGTCTGCAGAGGGTCTTTACACTCGTCCAATGGGATGTACTGTTGAAGTAAGAGAAGATGAGACAGTAGTTAGCTCTCTCTTCATGCTCTCAGTTACAAACGATGACTATGTAATCGAACACGGCTTCACTGAAGAGGGTGTAAGAATCACAATCAAGTACCTCGGAAGAGAATCAATCGTTCCAGAGTTCGGTCTCCTGATGAGAATCATCCAGAGCGAGAATGATGTAACTTACCTTGGACTCGGACCAGAGGAAAATGAAACAGACAGAAAGGAAGGCGCAATCTTCTCTATCCATAGCTTCAAGGCATCAGAGAACCTCACTCCATATTCAATGCCACAGGAAGCTGGCGGCAGATGTGATGTTAAGTGGGCTCAGGTTGGAGACTTAAAGTTCACAGCTGAAAATGAGATGATCCTCTCTGTTCTCTCCTGGACTCCAGAGGAGATTGAGAGTGCAAAGCACCACTCAGAGCTCCCTCCTATCAAGAAGACTGTTGTAAGACTTCTCAAGACTAGAACAGGCGTTGGTGGAGACAACTCCTGGGGTGCACTACCTCACAACGATAAGATGGCTAGAATCAAGTACGATGATTCATTCACATTTTACCTAAGCTAACTTAGGTTTAAAAACGAAAACAGGTTGCAAGTCAAAGTGTTGCAACCTGTTTTTTTGTTTCACGCAAGCAATAGCCCCGCCCTGAATAAGCAATAATATAATCCTGCATGCACTATTCTCAAAAAAGATGCTAAGACAACCTTTTTGAAATCAAGCTTAATTGTACCAGCTGCTGTGCATAGTGTTGAAAATGGTAGCGGAAACAGTGCCGATAGCGCGACAAAGGGAACGCCATATGCCTTGATATATGGCCCCCATTTCTTATTTGCCTTGCCAACCATCCTATCTATGAAGGGGATTTTGTCGACTAATATGCCGATGCCATATGATGTAATTCCACCAAGGGCAGAACCAAGGCCTGCTAAAAGGATTGCTTCCCACCAAACCATGCCAGCGCCAACAACCCAAACCAAATCTGGAGATAGTGGAAGAATTAGAGTATCGACAATGTAGGCATAGAGAAACACGCCCATTCTTAGGCTGAAATGGCTATTGATCCACTCAAGAGTATCTGCATAGTCTTCAACGCCAAGCTTTTTAAGCCCAACAATGTAGAATAGATACATCAAGCATAGGCTGCAAAAGCCAATAAGCAATAGACGAGACCACTTTAGCTTAATGGAATCTGTCTTGTTCTCCTCACTCACTTAAAAGCCTCATCGAAATAGACAGAACCTCTTCTGCATCTCCCTGATAAGCACCTCTGAAAAGAACATCTTTTCCACCGCCCTTCAAGCTGACCTCTCCCTTCAGCTTCAAGAACTTCTCCTTAGTTCCAAAATAAAGGAATCCCTTCTTGCCATCGCGCTCTATGATAAGAACATCCTTGCCAGCCTTCGATACAAGCTCCTGATAGTCTTCTACGCTATTGTTTGTGATGAATGCGAGAACAGGGGCTGTTGATGACTGAAGTGCATCCTCAAACTCACGCTCTGCTACAGCCTTTCTGAGCTTCTTAACTTCATAGGAAAGATCGCCATTGTCCTTGATGATGCGCTCGATATCCTTAACAATGGAGTCCTTGTCTGCAGAAAGCAACTTATAGCATTCCTTGAGAAGTCTCTCATTGTTTCTTCTATAGGCAACACTCTCGTCAGCACATGACCACATAGTCCTTACATGACCTCTGATCATCTCCTTGCCACGATACACAACTTCCTTTATCTCGCCAGTTGATGCTACATGAACACCGCCGCATGCAACAGCATCAAGGTTTTCAATAAATACGACCTTAACATCTCCATCAACCTTGATTGAGCGACGCATTCCAAGGCTTTCTGCCTTCTCGTGGCTCATCTCATCTTGATAGATTTTCAAGCCATCTCTGATCTTCTCATTTGCAATATCTTCGATGCTGAGAAGGACATCATCAGCAATATCCTCTGCACTTGTTTCAATGGTGAGGATTTCTTCTCCCTGATGGACTGCAACAGTGCCAATACCCTTGAAAGAGAACATGACAGCTGATAGAAGGTGCTGTGCACTATGCTCCTTCATGAACTTATATCTATGGTCCCAATCCAAAGAAAGCTTTAGACATGCACCAACTTCAGGAAGGCTGCCCTTCTTGAGGATGTGTAGGAATGCTCCATCCTTGTCCTTCTGAGTGTCTACAACCTGATATTCGCCATAGTAGCCCCTATCTCCAGGCTGTCCACCACTCTCTGCATAGAAAATTGTCTTATCTAAGACAACTGCATTACCCCTTACCTCTAAGACAGTTGCATCAACTTCCTTGAGGTACGCATCCTTATAAAATAAAAGTTCTGTATTCACTGTTTATAAACCTCAATTGGCACCCTAGCCACTGGCAGCTTAAGGCGACACTTATATCCAATTATCCTTGATACGATAACAACTATGGCGACAAGCCACATTATTACCATTTCTGGGCAAGCTGTCTTTGTTAGAAGAACAAAGAGAATACTTCCAATAACGCCTGCAGAGGCATAGAAATCTGATGTGAAGATCATTGGAACTTCTCTAGAGAACAGGTCTCTCAATACACCGCCGCCAGATGTTGAAAGCATTCCACAGATAATGATGCCGATTACATCAACGCCCATTGCATATGCCTTATTGCAGCCTAGCGCGCAGAATACTCCAAGACCTAGCGCATCACAATAGACAATCAACGACCATCTGCCAACAACATATTTGCTGAAGAAAATTACCAATAGAGCGGCAATTACACAGACAACGACATACATGTTGTCGGTATAAACACCAACTGGAGTCGCACCAAGCATTGTGTCTCTAATGATTCCGCCAGCACAGCCAACGGTTACTGCATATACGATGACTCCAAGAATATCCAATTTATTCTTTATTGCCTTGATTGCTCCAGAGAGCGCAAAGATAAAAGTACCAAAGATATCAAGCCCATAAAGAATTGTGTCATGCATACACTAAGGATAAATCAAAAAGGTACCGTTGTGAATTAACTAAAGACGAAAACTCGATAAAGGGATATATTATTCACATGGGAAGAATAAAAAGCGCATGGGAAATCGCCCTAGAAAGAACAGACGACATTGAAATCGACGTAGATAGAATCCGCAAGAACGAGACTTACGAAAAAATCAGAAAGATTGCAGGAGCCTATCTTCTGGCAGAAACAGCTGAAAATGACAGCCTTGCAGAGAAGTTTTCCGACTTCTCAGATGACGATTTGAGAGAAGCTCTCACACAGACAGTAATGAACAAGCTTACCTTGCCTTCAGATGAGGTAATGGACGATAGATACGAAAGAGTTGCTTTCATCCTCACTCAGATTGCAAGAAACGAATCAACAATGGAACTATTTGGACAGATTGCAAACTTCTTGATGCAATATCCTATCCACAAGAAACAGCTCATTGAGCAGATGAAGGCACAGTTTGAGCCTATCTTGAGGGAAAAGGAAGCTAAGATGAAGGAGCAATACGGAGAAAGCTTCCATGTCTCTCTAGAGCAGGACAAGGAATTCTTGGAAATCTTGAAGAAGAATCTTGAACGCCTCGATGAGCAGTACAATGCAACACTCCAGGATGCTAGAGAACAGCTCAAGGGTTGCTTAGCTTAATCTAAATATGACAAATCCCCTTATTTAGGCTTTTGTGGTCCTATCTAAGGGGATTTTTACAACCGTTTGATAACGTGTTTGGTTATCTATACTTTTTCACTCTATCAACAAGGGACTCTCTATAAGCTTCCCAGTCTGAAATTGGCTTCTTTGCAACACCATCTTCGCAAGCAGCCTTAGCAACAGCAACAGCCTCATACTCGATTACTCTTGGATCGAATGGCTTTGGAACGATGTAGTTCCTGCCAAATGAGAAATCAGCCCCGCCATATGCCTTCTTAACCTCTTCGCATACAGGCTCCTTGGCAAGCGCAGCAAGAGCCTTTGCTGCAGCCATCTTCATATTCTCTGTGATCTTTGTAGCTCTTACATCGAGAGCGCCTCTGAAGATGAATGGGAAGCCTAAGACATTGTTGATCTGGTTTGGATAGTCAGATCTTCCTGTTGCCATGATCAAGTCACTTCGTGCTGCAGTAGCCTTTTCATATGTAATCTCTGGATCTGGATTTGCCATAGCAAAGACAATAGGATTGTCATTCATGCTCTTGAGCATCTCTTCAGATACGATATTAGCAGCAGAAACACCCAAAAATACATCTGCGCCAACCATAGCTTCCTTCAGAGTTCTTCTATCGGTATCGCGAGCAAAGATTTTCTGCTCCTCTGTAAGATTTTCTCTTCCGGAGTATAGAACTCCATCGATGTCACACATGAGAAGATTCTTGATGTCGACACCGACAGCAACGAGCATCTTTGCACAGCTGATTCCTGCAGCCCCTGCTCCACTTACAACAACCTTGAGATCTCCAAGGTTCTTTCCAACAATCTCCGCTGCATTCATAAGTCCTGCAGCTACGATGATTGCAGTTCCATGCTGGTCATCATGGAATACAGGGATAGGACATCTATCGATGAGAGCCTTCTCGATTTTGAAGCACTCAGGGCCTTTGATATCTTCTAAGTTGATTCCGCCAAAAGTAGGAGAAAGGGATGCGATGATATCTATTAGCTTATCTGGATCCTTCTCATCAATCTCGATATCAAAAACATCAATATCTGCAAATCTCTTGAAAAGTACACCCTTTCCTTCCATTACAGGCTTGGATGCAAGAGCTCCTCTATCACCAAGGCCAAGGATAGCTGTACCGTTTGAAATGACAGCTACAAGATTTCCCTTGGATGTATACTTGTATGCATCCTCTGGATCTTCCCAAATCTTCAATACAGGCTTTGCAACACCAGGAGTGTAGGCAAGAGCAAGGTCTGCTGCATTCAAACATGGCTTTGAAGGCACTACAGATACTTTTCCTGCTGTTGGATATGCATGATATTCAAGAGACTTCTTCTCTAATTCGTCCATTTGAGCTCCTATTCGAACAATGAGACATCAAGAGGCTTGCCAATGGCACCTCTCGCTTTCATCATCATTGGCTTTGCGTTAATGAGTATTACACCCTTAAGGATACCATTGCTATGCACTAAGGTAACTCTTCTGCCATCCTTCTCAACAAGAGTCTTCTCTCCATCAAGAATTCCAAAAGAAGCAACATCAATGCCACTTACTTTCAATATAGTGGATGGCTCAGATGGAGAATAGAGTGAAGAATCTCCGTCTATGTTCTTTGCGGCAAAGATGCCCATCTCTCTTGCATACATTGCAAGGGCAAAGCACTTTCCATCAAGTTCAGATACATCGCCAACAGCATAAATTCCATCGCAAGATGAAAGATTATTCCCAACTAAGATGCCTCTATTGCACTTTACCCCTGAGTTTTCTGCAATAGCCTTTGCAGGTCTAGAACCTACAGAATAGATCAAGATACCCTTCTCAAATTCGCTTCCATCAGAGGCAATGAGCTTACCATCTCTTTCAGCAACCATCTTGATTCCAGTTACAATCTTGATTCCCTTTTCAGCCATTGCTTCCTTGAGATATACAGCGCTATCTCTATCAAGCTGAAGAGGGAGAATATATTCGGATGTCTCAAAGACTGTGACAGGTCTATCAAAGGCTGTTTTTATAGTATCTGCAAGTTCCAAGCCCAAAAGGCCTCCGCCAATAATTGAGACAGGTGCATCAGATGACAAGATTGCAGCCCTGATTTTCTTTGCATCATCAATTGTTCTGAGAGTATAGCCTTCAGCAAAAGGAAGATTTACAGCATCTGAGCCTGTTGCAATGATCAACTCGTCATAATCAAATTCTCTTCCATCTGCTAAATGGACTTTCTTTCCATCTCTATCAATCTTGGCAGCCGCTCCATAAACAAGGGAGATTCCCTTTTCTGCGTACCAAGACTCAGGGTGGATGAAGATAGTACTCTCATCTTTGCCTGATATTACTTCTTCAAGCCTCATTCTGTAATATGGAGGGTAACTTTCTCTGCCAATCAGAGTAACGCTATTCTTTCCTGCAAGAGTGGTAGCTGCATTAGCACCTGCAATGCCTGCTCCGATGATTACAACATTCTTATTCATATCATGAAATTTTACGATATATAGAGAAATAAAAAAAGTGGTCGCTAGACCACTTATAAGGTGCCGATCGGATTCGAACCGATGACCAACGGTTTTGCAGACCGTCCCCTTAGGCCGCTCGGGCACAGCACCAATACTTCAACCAAGATAACAGACCTTTAAAGTAATTGCAAGTGCATTATCGATCAGAATGATTCTTTTAGGGCAAGCAATGTGTTTGCTTTTATCTTTATTGAGACTTACTCTTTTCTTATGAAGAAGTTTGCAATCTTATTTTTGATGGTTATTTCTGCTTGCTCGCTCTATGCGCATCACGAGTATTATGCAGCCTCTGCAACCTATGGGCACTCATCAGTATGCGATGCCACAACCTTGGGCTTTGGCACAACATATCAGCTACTTGCATCGCTTGACCAAGATTTAGCATTGGGAATAGGAACAAAGGCAGATATCGACTTACTGATTATGAAAAACAAGATAGCAACTAACCTTGGCCTTCTCTTTGGCCCAGCGCTCGAGATATACCTCTCCCCATACTCGGCATTGAATCTATCTGCAGGCCTATCATTTTATGAAGAATCCCTGTTGGCAAAAAAATACACTTACGTCGGCATCGGTGCTGGCTTTGACATATCCTACAACTACTACTCCAATGGAAATAGGGATTTAGGATTATGTGTTGGCATTACAGGGTTTAATTCTTTTGTGAATTATGCTAATACGAACTTTGGCAAAAGTGTTGATTGGTCTGTATATTTTGGTTTGTCTACCAATGTGCCATTTGGTCGCAAGGAGCATATCGATTACTTTTACTATTGATGGAGAGAATAATGACAGAACAGGAATTCCTTGAGTCCTATAAGGACTGTGAGTTTGTAAGCTTTGAAAAACTTGAGAAGTTCATGAAAGAAAGCCTAATCGGAGCTGGTGTCCCAGAAGGTGACGCTGAGATTATTTCCGACGTCCTTATCGAATCTGACAAAAGAGGAATTGACAGCCACGGAATTGGAAGACTCAAGCCTATTTACATCGACAGAATTGATCTTGGCATCATGAATCCAAAGACAGAGATTGAGATTATCAAGGATGAAAAGGCTACTGCTGTTCTTGATGGCCACAATGGAATGGGCCATGTCGTTTCTAAGAAAGCTATGGAAATGGCAATTGAGAAAGCTAAGGAATATGGTGTGGGAATGACTGTTGTTCGCAATTCCAACCACTACGGCATTGCTGGCTACTATGTAACTATGGCAACAAAGGAAGGCATGATTGGCGTAACAGGAACAAACGCTCGTCCATCAATTGCCCCTACATTTGGCGTTGAGAACATGCTCGGCACAAACCCACTTACCTTCGGAATTCCCACAAACGATCCCTATCCATTTGTTCTTGACTGCGCAACCTCTGTCTCACAGAGAGGAAAGATCGAAGTATATGGCAGAGCTGGCAAAGAACTCCCTCCAGGCTGGGTCATAGATGAAAACGGAAATACTCGCACAGATACAGAACAGGTTCTGATTGACCTCACAAAGGGCAAGGCTGCCCTCACTCCACTTGGTGGACTTGGAGAGATGACTGCTGGCTACAAGGGCTTTGGCTATGCAACTGTAGTAGAGATTCTCTCCGCAGCACTCCAAGATGGCGCCTTCATGAAGGCCCTCAATGGAAAGGATGAGAACGGAAAGGCTATTCCATATCCACTTGGCCACTTCTTCATTGCAATCAACCCAGAGTTCTTCATGGGCAAAGATTTGTTCAAGGCTATTTCAACAACAATCCTCAAGGAGCTGAGAGAATCAAAGAAGGCTCCTGGCCAGGACAGAATCTATACTGCAGGCGAAAAGGAATATGAAGCATATAACTACAGAATGAAGTATGGCTGTCCTGTTCCTAAGTCACTTCAAAATGTCATTGATGAGCTGTCAGATAGATACTCTTTGACAGATAGCTGGCCTTGGAGATAACTATCTCATAATAGAGTCTGATCCTAAAAAGAAGACTCTCTTGGATAGCTTTCTCAGTGCCTTGAAAGCTGTGTCTGCAGGAATGAGCACAGAGCTCTTGGTTCTTTTGAAGACAAAGCCATCCTCACTCACCTCGTTGTTGTAAAAGCCGAGGCTGAGCCTTGGGTTGGTATAGTGGGTGAAGGCGCTGCCGATAAAGATATTTTTAGACTCTCCCGGTTTCAGGGAGAGATTTTTTGTGCCCTTAGGACCGGAATTGAAGCCTGCTGTGACAGCCATTACCTGAGGAGTTGCGCCATCAAACAGAGCCCAAGGAGAATCCAATCTTCCATAGTAATTCTCTCCAATTGTTGAATTTGGGAACTCATAGTCATCTTCATTGACCATCTTTGGAGTGAATGTAATAAAAAGCATCTGAGAGCGAGGATTAATCACTGAAACCCAACGAGTTTCTTCCTTTTCCATGAACTTGCCGATCATGTAATCATAAGTTCCTGTAGGAGGTGGGACTATTGATGCATCCGCAATTCCGCCACCCTCGAGAGGTGCCTTCTTCAATTCCTCGAATACCTGACCTGTTGCAAATCTATTGACGCCCCACTCTCGGCTTCTCAAGGGATAGACAGAGAAGTACTTTGAATTTGTTGAAATCATAGAACCAGACTCAACAAGAGGAGATGAGAGCATAGCATTCCAAGATGGGGAACCTTGAAGAACTTCGTCTCCTGTATTTGTAATTCTGATTGCTGTATATAGAACATTGTGGCCCGGAATCAACAGGTCTACCCTTCCAAGGTGGAATCTGTTGCCAATTGCTCTGGACTTCATCTCAGAGTATTTCCATACTCCATGATGCTCATCCTCTGTACCATACTTTCTGAGCATCCAATAGGTGTTGGAGCTATTGATTACATCCTCATTGTTCTCTGGAAAGTTGAAGTAGGCCCCGCCTGCCTGATAAAGACCTTGCCTGCTTCTCCACCAGGTGCTGTTTTCATCGGAATACACACCTGAGCCTGTACCGCGGAAATATGGAAGAGAAAGAGGTGATATTCTTGCACCATTCGCCATTCTTGCAGACAGTTCCAATGCAACCTCGCCCTGGTCCTCGATGATTACGGAAAACGAATCATTGGACATGTATGTTGCATTTCTGCCTTCCCATAGCGATAGACGCTTTATATCCATCTAGAGCCTCCCAAAAGTATGCATCAACTACATACAAATTGCTTATCTTTCGATTATAATATCATAAAGAGCAGTTCTGTGGAGTGTTAGATGATAGAGATAAGACAGAATAAGACAATTCACCTTACAACAGAGAATACAAGCTATCTGTTTTCAATTACAGATAGTGGCTATCCAGAGCATATTTACTATGGAAAAAAATTGAGGGATCCAGATTCCTGCCTCTCTGCAATCAGAGAAAAGCATCTGGTTGCCCCTGTTATGAGCACAATTGCAAATAGAGAAGATAAGGAACTCTCTCTCAATGACACATTGCTTGAATTCTCTACAGAGGGCAAGGGTGACTATAAGACACCTATGATTTCTGTTTCCTATGGCGATGAAAAGGAAAGAACTCTCAATCTTGAATTCATCGGCTATGCAATCCACAAGGGAATCAAGAGATTCTCATCATCCCTAACTCTTCCACAGGCAATCGCGACAGAAAACGAAGCCGACACCCTCGAAATCGTATACAAGGATAAGACCAGAAACATAAAGCTGATCATGTACTACACAACCTTCAATAAGGCAGATGTAATTACAAGACGCTGCACAGTAGTAAATGAAAGCTTTGAGAATATAACACTTCGCTCTCTCTACTCCGGACAGCTGGATCTGAGAACAACTGAAGCTGAGTGCATCACATTCCAGGGCGCATGGGCACGCGAGAGAAATATCGTAAGAAACAAGATTTCACAGGGTTCCTTCTTCATTGAATCCAGAACTCTCGAATCATCCTTGGACGCTAACCCTGCCTTCTATGTTCTCAATGGAAAGGATACCTATTTAATGAACCTGATGTACTCAGGTGCACATAGGGCAACTTTCTCACAAACTGGCCATGGGCTTACCCACATTGTATGGGGCATAAATGAAGCAATGTTCAGCTGGCCTTTGATTCCAACAGAGTACTTTGAAAGCCCTGAGGCTGTAATGATCTACTCAGACAAGGGAATTGATGGAGCAAGGGACCTTAGCCATAGATTTGTCCAAAAACATGTTAGAAGAGGCGTATGGCGCGATAGACTCAAGCCTTTGATGTTCAACACATGGGAGGGCTCCTATTTCGACATCGATGAGGATAAGATTGCAGCGATTGCAGCAAACGCGAAGAGTATTGGAGCAGAAGGCCTGGTAATCGATGATGGATGGTTCGGTGCTAGATACAACGACAAGACAAGCCTTGGAGACTGGTATGCCAATACAATGAAGTTCCCATCAGGTCTTGCAAGCACATCTGCTGAAATCCATAGACTTGGATTGCTTTTCGGACTCTGGGTAGAGCCAGAGGCGGTAAGCGAAAAGAGCAACCTTAGGGAAAAGCATCCAGATTGGGTTATTGGAAGAAAGATTGAAACAAACGCAATCGGAAGAAACGAGATGCTTTTGGACCTTACAAGAGAAGATGTACAGGATTGGATTGCTGCCACTCTCTCATCCCTGATTGAAGTTGCTAAAGTTGACTATATCAAGTGGGATATGAACAGAAGCGTTTCAGATATCTTCTCCCATAAGCCAATTGGCGACTATGGCAAATTCGCACATAAGTACATCACAGGTCTCTATAAGATTCTTAGAACGATTACACAGCGCTTCCCTAATCTTTATATCGAGGGCTGTGCATCTGGCGGTGGAAGATTTGATCTTGGAATGCTCAGCTACTGTCCTTCAATCTGGACCAGTGACTGCTCAGATCCAATTGAGAGACTTAAGATTACAGAAGGAACTGCGATGGTCTATCCACTCTCTGTAATGGGAGTCTCAGTTTCCCCTTCTCCAAACTTCCATACAAAGAGAATCGTTGACTTGGAAACAAGATTCAATACAGCTGTATTTGGTGTTCTTAACTACAGCGTTGAAGCAGAGAATCTCGATAGAGCCCTTAGGGCTTCATACAATCAGCAGATTGAGTTCTATAAGAACTACAGACTCCTTCTGCAGTTTGGCAACTTCAGGGTTCAGGAGAATGGCAACAGAGTTGTTTGGACTATCTCAAATAGCGATGCATCGACAATTATTGCCCTCTACCTTCAGAAGGAAGCTAAGATCAATACATCAGCTGAGAAGCTTTATATCGAATGTGCAAATGAAAACTATGAATACAGGTTCTTCGCTCGAGATCACTATCAGAGCGAAATAGAAGCATCACTCTACCCACAGGAACCTGAGTGCTACAATATTTCTGGAGATGCTCTCAAGTGGGCTGGCATATCTCTTGTCGAGCAATATTCTGGAAATGGATACAGAGATGGAATGAGAGTTCTTGGAGATTTCTCCTCAAGACTCTACATCATAAAGAAAGTTGAGGTTAAATGACAAAAATAGTAGTAGCTGGAGCTGGCGTATTCGGAACATCTGTAGCCGAAAGGCTCTCATGGAACAAGAATAACAATGTGATTCTTCACTCAATCGAGGAAGATGTAGTTGCAGATATCAATAAAAATCATCAGAACACCAAGTACTTCCCTACAAGGTTTCTGAACACATCAATCAAGGCAACTGGAGATGACGAAGTCTTTAGAGATGCAGATGTAATCATGCTTGTTCTGCCATCTAAAGTAATTGTTCCTTTTTCTGAAAGAGTAAAAAAGAACAATAATGGAAATCCTCTCATCGTCAACCTTGCAAAAGGCATGAGCGATAATGGAGCCTTCATTACAGAAGACATCCCATTTGAGCGTACTGCTTCAATGAAGGGCCCTTCATTCGCAATTGAGACAATCAATGGCTTCCCTACATCCTTCACATTCGGAGGAAGAAGAGATGACTTTGAGTACTTTAGAGATACTGTACTTCCAAACACTGGCTTTACCCTAGACTGGTCAAACGATGTCAGAGCTGTAGAACTTCTCTCTATCCTGAAGAACATGTATGCAATTGCCATCGGCCTCGTATCTGGAAGATATGGAAGCCCTAATGTTGACTTCATGGTGTATACAAAGGCTGTAAATGAGATGAAGGAGCTTTTGAAGATTTATGGATGCGACGAAGAAATCATCTTCAGATACTGTGGCATTGGAGATCTTGGACTCACAGCTTTAAATGATCTCTCTAGAAACAGAACCCTTGGAATGCTCATTGGAAAAGGCTTTGCACTCGATGAAATGAATAACGCAACAACCATTGAAGGCCAGCGAACAATCAAGCTCTTTGGTGAAAAGACAAAAGAAAACGGAATGGCAAAGGACTTTCCTCTGATTCAGAGCCTTTACAAGCTAATGTATGAAGGTGGTACGCTCAACGAATACATGGTTGATGCGCTTAGATAAAAACCTCTTCGAGAAATTGAGGTTTCTTTTGACATAAAAAAGATGATGGCGGAAGGGTATAGATAAAATTCTCCCGTAAATTAAAGATGACCACAAGCAGGACATGACACAGGAGAAGCTCCGCCACCATCTTATTGACACCTTTGTCAATGCAGTCTTTATCCATGATGATAGAATTCTGATCGGCAACAACTTCCAGAACGACGGACTCCTGTTATAACTTTTATAAGATCAACGTCGTAATAAGGGCGGATAAGTTTTAGCTAATCTTCGCGAATAAGATTTATATTTTCAAAACCTCCTTAAGAATATTGTCTTATGAAAATATATACACTTTTATTTTCATAAACACATATCATATCCAGTAATTTTGCAAGAATAGGATATTATATTTTCATTATTAAAATGACCATAGTAAATTTTCCAATACGACGCACTTTGTGCTAAATCAACTTATTGGAGGTCGTTATGAAACACGACAAAACATTTGAAGAGTTTTTGAAACATAGCAATTTGTCTCAAAACACTCAAACCTCTTATCTGTGGACATCGAAATTCAGGATATTTATTTCTCAATCGATTTAATGAACGAATTACAACAAGAGGAATTCCTCTTTTCAGGTTTTTATAATTAGCACGTACAAGGGCATTCCTAAAATACCAGCTATTTTCCGCAAATATGTCATTGTCAACTTTGTAACCCATTAACGGAGGTATTTGATTGTAAAAACAACAGTTGTTCTAGTATTTTCTTCTCCAAAAGCATGAATCTACCAAAGGCGTAAAACAAAAAAGTAATGTGCTTAACAATTTCATCCTTTGGAAGACTGGAATACTTAAACTTACGTTCCATATCAAAATCGTAATCAAGAGCTGCCTTGAGTTCAAAAGCAGCTCCATACATTACGGTATCGCCATTCAACACCCATTCTTTATTTGTAATATCGTGATCGCGTATTTTGCCTGCAACTTTAAAGATATCTTAAAAAAGCCTATTGTGAATTGAAATCAAATATGAAGGACTGAAATTAAAAGATGGTTCACTAAGTGTGTGGCATCATCTTATAGGATATCAAGTGGCATCTTGTATCTTGGTGGAGGGAAGGATCCATCAAGCTTTGCCATATATGGCTTGATATCAAAATCAAGACATTTCATATTTAAGTCTACATGAGCTCTTGAACCAGCCTTTGGCGCTGTGATGATATCTCCATTTCTGATTACGAAACTAAGCATCAATGCCTCAGGTGAAAGACCTGTTTCCTTGCATATCTTCTGGACTTCGCTATTCATTGTGAATCTTCTTCTCAGGCTCATATTGTTTGCTAGTGGAGAGTAAGCCATAGGAAGGATGTCATGTTCCTTGAGATATGGAATAAGGTCGTACTCAATGCCTCTTGATGTGATGTTATAGAGGACCTGGTTTACGAAACAGTTCTCACCACCATCACAGGCAAGAAGTTCTTCCATCTCATCAACATCGAAGTTTGATACGCCCCACTCCTTGATAAGACCTCTGCTCTTGAGATTTTCCATCTCATCGATGACAAACTGAAGATCCTGTCCAGTCCACCAATGAAGGAGATAAAGGTCGATATAGTCTGTTCCAAGACGTCTGAGAGAACGTTCGAAAGCTCTTCTGAAAACACCTGGCTCAGCATTGTTTGGGAGAATCTTGTCAACGATGAACAAATCTTCCCTATCCTTCTTTTTGAGAACCTCTGCGATAAGCTTCTCTGACTCGCCATATCCATACATCTCTGCAGTATCGATAAGGGTCATTGAATACTCTTCAATTCCATGCAAAAACGATGCAATCTCCTCGCCTCTTTTTGAGGGATTCTCACCAATAAACCAAGAGCCAATGCCTACCAAAGGCAGCTTAATTCCTCTATGTGTCAAATACTTCATTTAGTCCTCCAAAGCGTATACAACCGTTACCCTATCTGATACAGAAACCTTGCCTTCGTAATAGCTTGTTGAGCCTGATGCGGCTGCAGATTCTGTAGCATACATCATTGTGTTTGCGTATTTAGCCTGCGAATATGTTGTTCCATCGCTGATTGAAATTACTCTGCCAAGCTTCATTCCTGCGCCACTAGCATACTCTGATGCCTTGCGCTCAGCTTCTTTTACGGCAAGCTTTCTAGCTTGGTCCTCAAGCTCTCCTGAGGCCTTTCTTGCAAACTCAATCGAAGACACAGACACACCATCGAATGATGATAGTGCATCGATGATTTTTCCAATT
The DNA here is from genome assembly GCA_017629575.1 of Spirochaetales bacterium. Taxonomy (GTDB): domain Bacteria; phylum Spirochaetota; class Spirochaetia; order Sphaerochaetales; family Sphaerochaetaceae; genus Ornithospirochaeta. Next base: position 17,175 of record JAGBWX010000094.1, read on the forward strand.
AACTCAAGGTCTTCCAAGGTGACCTTAATGGACTGGGAAGCTCTGTAGCCTTTATCAACTCTTTCTCCATTAATCCATTCGTAGTAAGGATTAAATGAAAGGTACTCAGTTGTTATCGCATCTTCTTTGATACCGAACTCATCGATCAAGATGCCCACGGCTCCATTTACGAGTTCATTCATTCCGATCCTAGCTTTTTCAGTTGAAGATTCAATCTTTTCTGCAGCAATTCTGAAGTAAGCGATATCCGGATCGACCTCAATATATGAGGATGCTGTAACAGATACTGTTGCCTTCACGCTCTCTACAGAAGCGCAAGAGGCAAGCAGCATTAACACTGAGATTAACAAAGGCAAGAGTTTCTTCACTATAAAATGCTCCTAAGCTCAGGTCTCTTCTCTGCTAGGCGCATGAAGAATCCAAGAGCCATCATCATGATTCCATTGTCGTAAAGGCCTGTTCCCATATCTCTGATGACTTCTTCTACAGGAACCTCGACTACATCAATTTCCTCATTTGCATCAAGATTCTGACCAGCAACCTTCTCAAGATTCTCAACAAGATAGAATGACTGTCTATTGCACATGAATGCAGAATTTGGGTTTACATCACCAAGAAGAGTGAAATCACCCTTGATTCCAGTCTCTTCAAGAAGTTCTCTTTCAGCAGCCTCGAGAGAAGGCTCTCCTTCTTCAACAAGGCCAGCAGGGAACTCCCTAGTTACACTCTCAGAGCCATGTCTGTACTGTTCTTCCATGATGAAGCAAGGAACACCATCGGCCCTTCTGAACCAAGGGAGAGCTACAATCCAGTTATTGCACTTGAGCTCTATGAAATTGCCCTTTCTTCCATCTTTGTGAGTTCTTTCAATTCCATTGATGTCAAACAACACGCAAGAGAAAAGATTCTTTCTCTCACCAGACGTCCAAAGCAAATGGTCACTCATAATCATTTCTTCCTAGAAGGACAGTTTGATGTGCAGCTTGCACATGAAGTTGGTGAGCAGAATGATGTTCCCAAGAAAGAAGTATCTCTGCTTGTTGAGCATGCTGTGCCATAATTAATTGCCTCAGCAATCTTTCTCAAAGCTTCTGCTGATGGGTGTGCACCTGGGTCAGATACCCAGCTCTTGCCTTCATCCTCTGCTCTGCAAAGATCGATTTCCATAGGTACAGCACCGAGGAAAGGAACATGCATCTCATCGCACATCTTCTTTCCACCGCCCTTGCCGAAGATTGGGATTTCCTTTCCACAATCTGGGCACTTAAGGCCTGACATATTCTCGATTACGCCAATAATTGCAAGACCACACTTTCTTGCAAAGCCAACAGATCTTCTTGAATCAAGGACAGCAACATCCTGTGGTGTTGTAACAATGATTGCACCTGTCATCTCTGGAATAGCCTGAACTGCTGTGAGCTGCTCATCGCCTGTTCCTGGAGGAGTATCGATGAGAAGGTAGTCCAATTCGCCCCACTCAGTATCTCCGATAAACTGTCTGATAGCGCTCATCTTGAGAGAGCCTCTCCAGATGATTGGAGCTGCTGGATCATCAAGCGCAAATGAGAGAGACATTACCTTGAGGCCCTTTCTTGGCTCGATTGGAATCATTGTGACTCCATCTGGTGAACCAAGCTCTGCATTCTCGCAGCCAAACATCTTTGCAACATTTGGTCCATGGATATCTACATCCAATACGCCAACTGTGCATCCCATATCTACAAGAGCATTGGCAAGGTTAACAGTAACAGTGGTCTTTCCAACGCCACCCTTACCTGACATTACCATGATCTTTCTACCGATTTTATCCATGCGCTCTCTGATTTTCTTATTCTGGAGCTCATATTCATCCATCTGGTTTTCTGCCATCTTTTTTCTCCTAATTGGATTATAACACTTATGAAAATTAAATACAGTAAGTCAGTTAAAGTCTACCTCATCAATTGATGATGGTGCCCCAACCTGCTTTGTAAACCGCTTTTTCTCTGTAAACTCAAAAACTGAACAAAATCATGTTTTTTTTATAGATATCGCAAAGATTTAGATACTGTATTCAGTTGAATCACAACACTTCTATCTGATATAGTTTTATAGATTCCAAGAATATAGGAGAAAACATAAATGTTGGCATTGTTAGAAAATCTGCCTAAAGAGACTCTTTCAACTCAGTTAGGCTACGGTGCTGTACTTATGCTTCTCGGAATGGCCACAGTATTCCTATTTTTAGTAATCCTTATTTTCTGCACAAAGGCTATGAGCAGAATTGTTGGTTCTATGGGAAAAAAGGCTCCAGTAGAAGCTAAGAAACCAACCACATCAAGTGCATCAGTACAGGCTGCTCCTGTAGCAAATGATGCAGCAATCGCAGCAGCAATCGCAGCTGCCTATGACAAATCCAATAATTAAAGAGGTTCAAGAATGAGCAAGAAGAAAGTTGATTTTATGCTTACAGCTTTCCGTGATGGCTTCCAGTCAGTATATGGTGCTAGAGTCTTCACAAAGGATTTCATGCCTGCAGTTGCTGCTGCTAGAGAGGCAGGAATAACACACATGGAAGCAGGTGGTGGCGCAAGATTCCAGGCACTCTACTTCTACACAAATGAAAATGCTTTCGATATGATGGATGAGTTCAGAAGAGTAGCTGGCCCAGATGCAAACCTCCAGACACTCTCAAGAGGCGTTAACGTAGTAGGCCTCGATTCTCAGCCAAGAGATATGATCAAGCTCCATGCTCAGATGTTCAAGAAGCATGGTATGACAACAATCAGAAACTTCGACGCACTCAATGACGTTAACAACCTCATTGACTCAGGTAAGGCTATTCACGAAGCTGGCCTCAAGCACGAAGTTACAGTTACAATGATGTCTCTCCCAGATGGCCTCAGAGGTGCACACGATCCAGATTTCTATGAAAGAATCCTCAAGGAAATCCTCGCTGCAAAGATCCCATTTGACTCAGTATGTTTCAAGGATGCTTCAGGTACATCAACACCTCAGGTTGTATACGAGACAATGAAGAGAGCAAGAAAGCTCCTCGGACCAAACATGAAGATTGTATTCCACTCACACGAGACAGCTGGTGTTTCAATTCAGCAGTACATGGCAGCTCTCGACGGTGGTGCAAGCTCACTTGACCTCTCAATGTCACCAGTATCAGGCGGCACATGTCAGCCAGACATCATCACAATGTGGCACGCACTCAGAGGAACAAACTACACACTCGACATCGACATCGAGAAGGTAAAGAAGGCAGAAACTGTATTCGAAGAATGCATGGCTGACTACTTCCTCCCACCAGAAGCAACACAGGTTAACCCAACTATCCCATTCTCACCACTCCCAGGCGGTGCTCTCACAGCTAACACTCAGATGCTCAGAGACAATGGCCTCATGGATAAGTACCCACTTATCGTTGCAGCAATGAGAGAGACAGTAGCAAAGGGTGGCTTCGGTACATCAGTTACACCTGTTTCACAGTTCTACTTCCAGCAGGCATTCAACAACGTTATGTTCGGACCATGGAAGAAGTTCGCAGAAGGTTATGGCAAGATGGTTCTCGGTTACTTCGGTAAGACACCAGTAGAACCAGACCCAGAAGTTGTAAAGCTCGCAGCAGAAGCTCTCAAGCTTGAGCCTACAAAGGAAAAGGTTGTTGACATCAACGACAAGGATCCAAACAAGGGCGTTGCAGCAGCTACAAAGATGCTCGAAGAAGCAGGTCTTCCTGTAACAGACGAAAATATCTTCATTGCTGGCGCATGTAAGGAAAAGGGTATCCTCTACCTCACAGGCAAGGCTAAGGTTAACGGCGTAAGACTTAAGAGCCAGACTCCTGCTCCTGCAGCAGCTCCAGCTAAGGCAGCAAACGCAAAGAAGGAATACACTGTTACAGTTAATGGCGCACAGTATGGTGTTAAGCTCGAGAACGGTCAGGCTATCGTTAACGGCGTAGCTTACCCACTCTCAATTGCAGACGGCATCACAGCAGCTCCTGCAGCTCCAGCAGCAGCACCTGCAGCAGCAGTAACAGTAACTGGCTCAGAAGAAGTCAAGGCTCCAATGCCAGGCTTAGTTCTCCGCCTCAATGTTAAGGTTGGCGACAAGGTTAAGAAGGATGACATCATCATGGTTATGGAAGCTATGAAGATGGAGAACGAAATCTACGCACCATGCGATGGCGTTATCTCTTCAATCCCAGTTTCACAGGGCCAGCAGCTCCAGGCAGGAGATCTCTTGATGACAATCGGTGGCGTAGCAGTTGCAGCACCAGCTCCAGCAGCAGCACCTGCACCAGCTCCAGCAGCAGCACCTGCACCAGCAGCACCAGCTCCAGCAGCAGCTCCAGCAGGCGGACAGGAAGTTAAGGCTCCAATGCCAGGCTTAGCACTTCGCTTCAACGTAAAGGTTGGCGACAAGGTTAACGAGAATGACATTCTCATGGTTATGGAAGCTATGAAGATGGAGAACGAGATCTATTCTCCATGCGCAGGTACAGTAACAGCAATTTGCGTAAATCAGGGTGAGCAGCTCCAGGCTGGCGATACTCTCATGACAATTGCTTAAGGAGTTCGTAAATGGACGTTATTCTTTCAGGACTTAAGAACCTGCTTGCATCTACAGGTATCGTTGGTTTCCTAGCCCCTGGTGGCTGGGCCAACGCTGTTATGATTCTTGTTGGTTTCCTTCTTTTGTATCTTGGAATCAAGAAGGGCTTCGAGCCACTTCTTCTTGTTCCAATCGCAATGGGTTGCGTACTTTCAAACATCCCATTTGCTTACATTGCTAGCGTAGACCCAACAAACGGTCTTCCTGGCTTCATCAAGATTCTCTATGATGCAGGTATTGAATCAGGCCTCTTCCCATGCCTTATCTTCATGGGCGTTGGTGCAATGACAGACTTCGGACCACTCATTGCTAACCCTAAGACACTTCTTTTAGGTGCAGCAGCTCAGCTCGGTATCTTCTCAGCACTTATCGGAGCTCTCCTTCTTTCCTTCATCCCAGGAATCAACTTCGACCTTGCAGTTGCAGGCTCAATCGGTATCATCGGTGGTGCTGACGGCCCAACAGCCATCTACGTAACAAGACTCCTTGCTCCAGATTATCTTGGATCAATCGCAGTTGCAGCTTACTCATACATGGCTCTTGTTCCAATCATTCAGCCACCAATTATGACAGCTCTTACTACTAAGGAAGAAAGAAAGATCAGAATGCAGCAGCTTAGACCTGTTTCACAGGGCGAGAAGATTGTATTCCCAATCCTCGTTATCACACTCTGTGGCATTCTCCTACCTTCAGCAGCACCTCTCATGGGCGCACTCATGTTCGGTAACCTCGCTAAGGAATGTGGTGTTCTCGGCAGACTTGCAGACACAATGTCAAATGCTCTCATGAACATTGTTACAATCTTCCTTGGCCTCTCAGTAGGTTCAAAGATGGCAGCAGAGAAGTTCCTCACTCTCGAAACTCTCGGCATCCTCCTTTTGGGCATGGTTGCATTCGGTATCGGTACAGCTGGTGGTGTTCTTCTTGCTAAGCTCATGAATGCTATTGACAAGAAGCACCCAATCAACCCACTCATCGGTGCTGCAGGCGTATCAGCAGTTCCAATGGCAGCTCGTGTTGCATCAAAGGTTGGACAGAAGGAAGATCCTCAGAACTTCCTCCTCATGCACGCTATGGGACCAAACGTATCTGGCGTTATCGGTTCTGCAGTAGCAGCTGGCGTACTTATGTCAGTTATCCCTAACATGATGGCTTCATTAGTTTAATCTCTAATGAGTTTTTGTATGGCTCCCTTTCGAGGGAGCTTTTTTACTACCAAAATACAATGTTATGCTTTATCATTAAATTGGAGGAGTTGTTATGCCAAATAAGAGAACAGATAGCATTAGCTGGGACGAATACTTTATGGGAGTGGCTGTACTATCTTCAATGAGATCCAAAGATCCAAACACTCAAGTTGGAGCTTGCATAGTATCTCAAGACAAGAAAATCATCGGAGTTGGATACAATGGATTTCCTATCGGATGCTCTGATGACGATTTGCCTTGGGATAGAGATGGAGATTGGTATGACACAAAATATCCATATGTATGCCACGCAGAGCTTAATGCAATTCTCAATGCAAACAATCCAACCCTCCTAAAAGGAGCAACTTTATATGTTGCCCTCTTCCCTTGCAATGAATGCGCAAAGGCTGTAATCCAAGCAGGAATCAAGAAGGTAATCTATCTTTCTGACAAATACAAGGATACAGCGGGAACAAAGGCTTCAAAGCGCATGTTCGATACTGCTGGTGTTGAATATAAGCAACTTGAATCTTCCGGTAAGGTTCTCACCCTAGAACTCAAAGTGTGAAGATATAATATATTAAGGTAGGTATCACAGACCCCCCTCAGGAGCTAAGCGGCTTGCCAGTAAAGGAATATGATGAAACTTATCGTAAACGGAATTGAAAGACATCCAGAAAAGGATCAGAAGCTCCTCTCTTACCTAAGAGATGAACTTAATCTCCCTGGCACCAAGGATGGATGCTCAGAAGGCGCATGCGGAGCTTGCTCTGTACTTGTCAATGGGAAGCTGACTAAGGCATGCATACCATTGCTATCGAAGATAGATGGCGCAGAAGTTATAACTATAGAAGGACTTTCAGAGAGAGAAAAATCTGTCTACTCGTACTGTTTTGCAGAAGCTGGAGCTGTTCAATGCGGCTATTGCATTCCTGGCATGATCATGGCTGCAAAGTCCCTTTTAGATGCAAACTTAAATCCAACAAGGCAAGATGTAAAGAAAGCCATTAGAGGCAATATCTGCAGATGTACAGGATATGTGAAGATAGAAGATGCTATTTTGATGGCAGCAGATTACTTTAGAGAAAACAAGGCTGTAAATCCAGAAAAGGAAAGTGGTCGAATAACAACAAGATTCAGAAGAATCGATGCAATCGAAAAAGCCTTGGGAGAAGGAAAATATGCTGATGATATCAACATCGAAGGCATGGTATATGCATCAGCGCTTCGCTCTCCAGTTCCACGCGCAAAAATCATAAAGATTGACTCATCAGAATGCGAAAAAGATGAAAGATGCGTGAAGGTTATCAAGAGAGAGGATGTTCCTGTAAATAAGCTTGGGCATCTTGTGCATGACTGGGATGTACTCATCGGAGAGGGAATGATCACCCACTATGTCGGTGATGCTCTATGTCTCGTTGTCTCTTACGACAAGAATGCTCTTGATGAACTTAAGAAAAAAATCATTGTTGAATATGAAGAGCTTCCAGGTGTGTTCTTGCCTCAAGATGCCCTTACTGAAGCAATATCTGTACATGAAAATAAGTCAAATGTTCTAGTTGAGCAGCACATTTTAAGAGGTGATGCAACAGGTGTTCTCGAAGAATGCGACATAGTCATTGAAGGTGATTACCACACACCATTTACAGAGCATGCATTCATGGAAATGGAATGTGCAATTGCAATGCCTGACAGAAACGACGGAATCTTTGCAATTACTGCAGGACAGTCAATCTACGATGACCAAAGAGAAATCGCAAGAATGCTACATCTTCCTAAACACAGAGTACGAGTCCAGACCGCACTTGTTGGCGGTGGATTTGGTGGCAAGGAAGATATGTCTGTCCAGCATCACGCAGCACTTGCTGCATGGATTTGCCAGCGACCTGTAAAAATCAAGCTTACAAGACAGGAATCTCTGATGATCCATCCTAAGAGACATCCTATGGATATCCACGTTAAGCTTGGTGCCGATAAGAACGGTAGATTCAAAGCCCTCAAGGCTAAGATCATCGCAGACACAGGCGCATATGCATCTCTTGGCGGTCCAGTTCTGCAGAGAGCTTGCACACATGCATCAGGACCTTATAACTACAAGAACCTCGATGTTCATGGAGTTGCCCTCTATACAAACAATGTTCCATCTGGGGCATTTAGAGGCTTCGGTGTCACACAGTCATGCTTTGCAATTGAAAGTGCTATTGATGATCTGGCTGAAAAGCTTGGAATGGATCCATTTGAGATTAGACTGAAGAACGTTGTAAAACCTGGTCAGATTCTCCCTAATGGACAGATTGCAACTTCCGACTGTGGCATCACAGAGTGTATGGAAGCAGTTAAAGATGCATATTATGCCTCCGATAGAACAGGCATAGCGCTTGCAATGAAGAATAGCGGAATCGGCGTTGGCGTTCCAGATACTGGAAGATGTACAATGAGCGTTGAAGGCGGAAAGATTCACCTCAGAACCTCTGCAGCCTGCATGGGACAGGGAATTGCAACAGTTGCACTTCAAATTGCCGTAGAGACTCTTGGAGTTGATCCTGATTTAATCATAGTTGAAAATCCAGATACCTCTAGAACTCCAGACTCTGGTACATCTACAGCCTCAAGGCAAACTGCCTTCACAGGCGAAGCTGTAAGAAGAGCTGCAGAAAAGCTGAGAATCGAGATGAATGAATTCTCTCTCAAGGAACTGGAAGGAAGTGAATACTTTGCTGAGTTCTGCTATGAAACAGACCCTATCACATCAAAGAAGGGAAACCCTATTTCCCACTTGGCATTCTCCTACTCTGCACAGGTAGCAGAGCTAGATGAAAATGGAAAGGTTAAAAAAATCACTGCAGCCTGCGATGCCGGAAGAGTTATCAACAGACAGGCAATCGAAGGTCAGATTGAAGGCGGTGTCTTGATGGGTATGGGCTTTGCTCTCACCGAGAATTTCAAGACCGAAAATGGCTATGTTAAGTCTAAGTACGGAACCCTGGGACTTATTAGAGCTACAGACGCACCAGAGATTGAAGTAATCTGCGTACAGGGTCCAGACGAACTTCCAACCAGCTACGGTTCTAAGGGTGTCGGAGAACTATGCACTATTCCAACAGCTCCTGCAATTGCAAATGCATACAAGAGGCGTGATGGTATCAGAAGATACTCACTGCCACTTGAGAAAACAGCATACAAAAAGTAGGTTCTTCACTGAAGGTTGTGGCATAGGAAAATTGTTAAAAGAATAAGGCATGTAGGTTCTAAAGTAATTCTACCAACGAAATACAAGGAACCCATACATGCCCTATATAGGTGATACTTTTTCATCACAATTTAAGAGCAGAAAGAGTGCAAAAACTTGGAAATAATAACGCCTTTCAACTGAACTGTTCCCAGTGAAAAGCGTTACTTGTCAAAAAGAGACTTAGAGACTTGCAATCTCGATGATCTTCTTGTCTTCTGCTGCAGAGAAATCACGCTTTGTCTTAAGGGCAGAAAGGCTCTTTGAAAGCTGTTCCTTGTTTCTAGCACCAACGATAACAGATGTAATATTCTGCTTGGAAAGAATCCAAGTAAGTGCCATCTGTGTGAGGCTTTGGCCACGAGATGCTGCAATGTCATTGAGAGCGTTGAGCTTTTTAACCATCTTTTCATTGATATCGCTCTCTGAAAGGAACTTGTTCTCCCTTGCTCTGCAGTTCTCTGGAATATTTCCAGAAAGATACTTATCTGTAAGAAGGCCCTGAGCAAGAGGTGAGAATACAATTGTTCCAATGCCATTGTTCTCAAGCCCTAAGAAGAGGTTGTCTCTATCATCATTTTCCCTGTTGAGGATTGAATAGCTTACCTGATTTAAGATTGGTGAGATATTCCACTCTGTCTCAAGAATCATCTTTGCCTTTATAGCGAGCTCCAGTGGATAGTTTGAAATAGCAACATAGAGAGCCTTTCCACTTCTTACAAGCTGTGCAAGAGCCTCCATAGTCTCATATAAAGGAGTATTTGGATCTGGACAATGGTGGTAGAAGATATCTACATACTCAAGTCCCATTCTCTTTAATGACTGGTTGCATGAAGAGATAAGGTACTTCTTTGAACCACCTTCTCCGTATGGTCCTGGCCACATATCATATCCAGCCTTTGATGAGATTACCATCTCTTCTCTATAAGGAAGGAAGTTATTCTTGAGAATCTCTCCGAATCTTTCTTCTGCAGAGCCATAGATTGGACCATAGTTATTTGCAAGGTCAAAGCTGGTAATACCGTTGTCGAAGGCACACTTAACGATATCTTCTGTTGTTTTGTAATCAGAATTTGTACCAAAATTGTGCCAGAAACCAAGTGACATCTCGCTGAGCTTTAAGCCAGAGGCACCACATCTGTTATACTTCATTTCTTCATATCTTTTTTCATTTGCAATATACATACATTACATTCTAAGACATAAGGTGTAAAATAGGGATATGAATGTTGAAAAATATTTCAGGGAATTAATTGCTATCCCTTCCCCATCTAAAAATGAATGCAAAGTCTCATCCTACATGAAAGAAAAGCTCTCATCTTTTGGATTTTCATATCGAGAAGATGAGGTTGGAAACATCCTTTTCTACAGAACATTAGAGGGTGAAAAGATTGTGTTATCTTCCCATATGGATACAGTTCCACCAGCTGTAAATGCTGTCATGCTTGAAGACGATGAAAAGTTCTTCACAGATGGAACAACAGCCCTCGGCGCAGATGACAAGTGCGGACTTGCTGCAATTCTGTCAGTGGCAGAAGAATACAAAGGCGATGACTATGCGATTCTTCTTACTGTTGCAGAAGAAATTGGACTTTGGGGCTCGTCACATCTCAAGAAGGAATTCTTGGATACAATCAACATTAAACATGTCTTTGTAATGGATGCAACAGGAGATGTTGGGACAATCATTAACAGTCAAGTTGGAAAATCTAGAGTCACCCTAACCTTCAACGGAAAGAAATCCCACGCAGGCTTCAAGCCTGAGAATGGAATCAATGCAATCGTAATGGCATCAAATTTCATATCATCAATCAAGACAGGAAGACTTGAAGAACTCACCACATCAAATATCGGATCATTCATTGCAGAAGGTACAACAAACGTTGTTCCAGACAAAGCTACAGTAGTCTTTGAAGTAAGATCTAACAGAAGCGAAACAAGATTTGAAATCATAAGAGAGTATATCGCAAAGGCAACGGAGGCTGCATCAAAGCTTGGTGGTTCGGTGGACGTTTTTGAAGAAGATCTCTATACAGAATACTGTGTAAATGAGGATTCAGACATCATAAGACATGCACTCAAGTCCTTCAGCTCAATCGGTATTGATGCAAAAATCAAATCAACTACAGGTGGTTCAGATTCAAATAATCTCAATAAGTTCGGAATTTCTTCTGTTGTTTTAACATCTGGATATTACAGCGCACATTCAACAAGCGAATATATTGAGAAAAAGCAGCTTGGACTACTTTATAAAATAGCAAGAGCTCTCTTTAACTAAGAGAGCCCTTCTTTGCTATATTCTCCATATTTTCCTTTCTTGCCTTCTCCAAAGCTTCCCACACCTTAGGGGCAAGGAGTTCCCTGAATCTAGGACTCTCTGCAGATAGACGAACCTTCATCATATCTATTGTCTTTGGAGGATTCTTTGCAAACTCGATTATCCTCTTTTTATCCATCACGCGAGCAGCTGGGACATTGAAGCGACGAGCAAGAGCATCCCTTGATAAATATAAGTGGCGTACTATGTTCTTCTCGCTTTCTGTGTAATGTCTCCAGTTGCCAACTCTCTTATACCCAGGCTCTGGCTTTTTGACATCAGTTGCCTTCTTCATAAGCCTATCAACTTGTGGAGAAAGATTTTTCTTTGATACCTCTTCTGAAAGAATGTCCTCAAGTTGGAAAAGATATGTAACATCCATCAGTGCATACTTGATGAGCTCTTCATCAATTGGACGCCTCATCCAGTTTGCCTGCTGATTCTTTTTCTTGTTGATTGTTAATTCAATGCCCAGATATTCCTTAACAAGACCAAGTAAGTTGCCATCATAGCCAAGGGCCTTTGCCATAACTCTTATGTCCATGATATTTGCGATTTTCAGTTCATAGTTCTTGTAGACAAGTGAGTGATCAGATTGGCAGTCAAACCATACTTTCTTTACTGGCATGGAAAAAAAGGCTTCTAAGCCTTTGACTGTAAGAGCTTTGCTTCTTGGATCTATGATATAAAAGACATCCCCATCATATACCTGGATAAGACATAGATGTTCGCCATATACATGCAAATTGAACTCGCCTTCAAAGTCTACTGCTATTTTCTCTTTAGAATTCAGGACTTCAATGGCTTTAAAAAGCTCTTCATCACTATTGATCTGGGTATAATTCATAAGCTCTACAGGGATTCCTCCCTGTAGAGTTTAACTAAAACATCTCTTTCTTTAAAGATATTAGTACATCCTCATGACTGCAATTCTTGGTGAGATTGCAAATCCACTCTGATTATACATGCCTGATGATGCATATGGTCCCTTCTCAACATCTTTATGGATGTACAGTGGGACAGACATCTCTGCAGATGCAACGAGTGAAACCCAATCGTCAAGACGGAATGCGAAAGATGCATCGGCAATCATGAAGTTGCTATATGTTGATACGATGCCATAGTCTACAGAAGCAACAGTTACTGGAGTGCTTCTGTACTCAAACATGTAGCCAACACCGGCTTCCATTGTCAGCATGCTATTAATTGGCTGACGATAACGAGCTGTGATACTTGGTCTAATTCCAGCTGAAAGACTTGATAAGCTATGGTCTCCCTGCTCTGAATAGATTGGTGCTGTTACGGCAAATCCATATCCAACGCCAAACTTAGCATCACTTCCAAAAAAGTTAGCTCCTTCAATTGCGATTGGTACAACCATGCTGTACCCACCTACGCTGAGGTCATCAGTTCCAAGCTTTGTCTCGCTCCAATAGAACTCTGCACCACTTTCAAAACCAATTCTATTATAGGAAGCAAACAACCCAGACATAGAAATGATAAGAACAATAAGAATGTAGAAAACTTTCTTCATTTTTTATATCTCCTCTAATCGAGAAGATAATCATGAATTTTCTAAAGTCCAAACTTATCTTTCAATGTTTTAATTTCATTTTTATAATTCTCAACAAACTCTTCTGGAGCTATTGGCTCGGCTTTTACGCCATAAGAAAGCACTTTGCTAACAAGCTCAATATCATTAGTTGCAGGGACTGTAAGCTCAAAGGTATCATCATCAATCCATCTGCCACTCTGATTCTTGTGCCAGACCTGCAAAGATACTATATATGCAATATTGTCATAGAATCGCATTGTATAGTTCTTAATCTCGGCTTTTGGATTATAGAAGATTCCGAATCCACTCTCATCGATTTTTTCCAGCTCTGAAGTATCTGTGAATTCAAAGAATTCATTCATTACTTCAATCTCCTTGATTCTTGAGAGAGAATAAGTCTTAATCTCTGGTCCATTGTAGGCTTGGGTATCTACAGCTCTCAAATACCAAACAGATGAGTAGTTAATCAACTCCAATGGCTCAACAAGACGCTTGAAGGGTCTCCTCTTTGGCCTGCAATAGAGAATAGAGACTCTCTTCTTTACCTCAATTGCGCTCATTAATGAGAAGAATGTCGAATAGTCAGGCATCTCTGTCGCCTGCGACATATATTTAACCTTTCCTTCCTTGATATCCTCACCTCTGAAAGCTTCCTTCAGAGGGTTAACAGAGGAAGCTGCAACAGCAGAAGCAATAACATTCTGAGAGAGAATCCTCTGGAGCTCTCTCTCATCTCCATAAAGTCTATAGCTCTTGTCATAAGGATCATAATCAAGCTCAACTCTGGCACCAAAGTGCATCTTTTCAATCTTTTCCTTGATGTATGAGATATCACGTCTAACCTGCCTGTCGCTGACGCTGTAGATATTCATGATTTCCTTGGTTGTGACTTTTCCATAGCGGCTGAGTCTATCGATAATCTGGATAATTCTTTCTGCTTGGCTCATAAGCTAATTTTAAACTACCCGTGGGACATTTCAAGTCCTAAGATATTAAGGCATAGAAAAAGGGGCACCATAACGTGCCCCTATATAAGCTATAAGCTAAATTACTTTGAAGCCTTGAGTGATGCCTCGAGAGTATCGAGCATTTCTGCAAGTTCCTGAGGAAGGTGTGAACCGAACTTTGGATAGTGGTTAGTTCTGATGTCTTCAACTTCCTTGAGCCAGCCGTCTACGTCAACTGTGAGGAGAGCCTTCATATCTTCTTCTGTTACGCCTTCTGGTCTGTCGATAGCGTCAACTGTTGGCATGATACCGATTGGTGTGTCAACTGTCTTTGCTGTGCCGTTACAGCACTCGAATACCCACTTGAGAACTCTTGAGTTATCGCCGTAACCTGGCCAGAGCCACTTGCCTTCTGCTGTCTTTCTGAACCAGTTAACATAGAAGATCTTTGGAAGAACGTCTGCTGATGGAGCTGCTGCGCCAACTTCGATCCAGTGCTTGAAGTAGTCACCCATATTGTAGCCACAGAATGGAAGCATAGCAAATGGGTCTCTTCTGATTGTGCCAGCCTTAACGTCGAGTGTAGCAGCTGTTACTTCTGAACCTACGATAGAACCGAGGAATACACCGTGGTTCCAGTTTCTTGCCATGTGAACAAGTGGGATTGTTGAAGGTCTTCTACCACCGAAGAGGATAGCTGATACAGGTACGCCGTTTGGATCTTCCCATTCTTCTGCGATACATGGGCACTGACCTGCAGGTGCTGTGAATCTTGAGTTTGGATGTGCAGCTGGCTTCTGGCTCTTGTCTGCCTTGTTCTGTGTCCAAGGGTTGCCGTTCCAGTCGATAACTTCGCCTGGTGCGTCGTAGCCAATGCCTTCCCACCATACGTCCTTGTCAGCTGTAAGAGCAACGTTTGTGAAGATTGTGTTCTTGCTTGCTGCTGCGAGAGCGTTGTAGTTAGACTGAGCTGATGTGCCAGGAGCTACGCCGAAGAAGCCTGCTTCTGGGTTGATTGCATAAAGTCTGCCGTCTGCGCCTGGCTTCATCCATGCAATGTCGTCACCGATTGTCTGAACCTTCCAACCTGGGATTGTTGGGATGAGCATAGCGAGGTTTGTCTTACCACATGCTGATGGGAATGCAGCTGTAACATACTTGCTTTCGCCTTCTGGTGATGTAACCTTGAGGATGAGCATGTGCTCTGCGAGCCAGCCTTCGTCTCTTGCGATAACTGTTGCAATTCTGAGAGCGAGACACTTCTTGCCGAGAAGAGCGTTGCCACCGTAACCTGAGCCATATGACCAGATTTCTCTTGTTGCAGGGAACTGTGAGATGTACTTGTCGTCCATTGGAGCGCATGGCCACTTGCCACCGTCTGTCTCACCTTCCTGGAGAGGCTTACCAACTGAGTGGAGACATGGGATGAACTCGCCGTCTGTGCCGAGGAGCTCGAGAACCTTATCGCCAACTCTTGTCATGATCATCATGTTGTTTACAACGTATGCTGAGTCTGTGATTTCAACACCGAGCTTTGAGATTGGAGAACCGAGTGGGCCCATTGAGAATGGGATAACGTACATTGTTCTGCCCTTCATACAGCCTGTGTAAAGACCTGTCATTGTAGCCTTGAGCTCAGCTGGATCGATCCAGTTGTTTGTAGGACCAGCTTCTTCAGCTGTTGGTGCTGCGATGAATGTTCTCTTTTCAACACGTGCTACGTCTGATGGATCTGAATCAAAAAGTACACAGCCTGGCTTCTTTTCCTCGTTAAGGCGTACGCAGAGGCCAGAATTTACCTGGAGCTCGATAAGCTCATCGTACTGCTTCTGTGAACCGTTGCAGATTACGATGTTGTCTGGTGTAGTCATCTTTGCAATTTCGTTGACCCAATCAACCAGCTTCTTGTGCTTGATGTCTGTAAGTGTCATGAATTTCTCCTTTATATGAATCCGGACTCTCCGGTCTTTTTCATTAAATAAAATCATAAACGAGATGTCCAGTTTCATCAAGCTACAGAGGACATGTCTATAAATAAATACCGAATTATTTGATACAATTTTACTATTAATCTATTTTATTACACAAAAAGACTTTAAAACTCAGCTAAAATCAAAATGGACATTATTGCTTTTATTCTATCGGAGATAGTTTTCTCCAAAATAAAACAAAGCTCCTCTAAAAATGGCAAACAAGACATTCTTATAATATTTCAAAACTTAAGAAGTTGATGTTAGGGCAATTTTACCTATC
>JAGBWX010000095.1 GCA_017629575.1 Spirochaetales bacterium
ATACTCCCCACTCCTGACAACAATGCCAAGCATCAACACCTAGAACTTTCAGAAATCTCTCTTTTGCAATTGCAGAGAGGTGAGGGTTATTAGCGGTTAAGATTGCTGTAATATAACCTTCTTTCTTAAGTGTATCAACAAGCTCAACTGCATTCTTTTTCAGCTGGACATCATGTTTATATACATCTTCAATATGTATAGTGAGAAAGTCGAATATTCGCTTTACGTCCCAGGAGGGATCTCTTTCCATGATTGACTTTAAAAGAAAATCAAAGTTTGCTTCATAATATAGGCGCCCAAAATCATCTGCATTTTCGAATCCTATTTCCTTTGCAATGAGAATAAACGCTTCTGCCCAGGCAAAGTCTGAATCAAGCAGGGTCTGATCCATGTCAAATAAAGCTAGCTTTGTTTTCTTTTCCATAGGGCTTTACTTTACAAAAGCATCATGTTTTTTTCAACTTCCACAAAAAGGAAAAAGCTTAGAGGCTCAGATAGTCGAACCTGCATCATCCATTAGAATGTCATCAAGAATCCCTGATTATACCGATTGCTTTTTCTGAGAGAGAATAAACAAAACCGCTGATAATGTATACATCAAAATACCATTGTATAGTTTTCAAAGTTTGAAAGATTACTATTTTTTCTCTTTATTTAGAATTTTACGGAAAAACACAATTTTTGTGTTCCAATTTTCATCATACATCTGAGTAGGATATGTACGTTAACAAATCAAATCAAAGTGATAAAATCATAAATAAAGAGGAAAGACTATGATTGTACATGTAATTGCAGAAGCAAATAGATGCTATGAATGTAAGAAACCACTTTGTCAGATGGGCTGCCCAATCCACACCCCTATTCCACAGATGATTCATCTTCTGAAGGAAGGAAAACTCAGAGAAGCAGGAAACATGCTTTTTGAGAACAACCCACTCTCTGTTGTATGCTCTATTGTATGCAACCATGAAAACCAGTGTGAAGGCCACTGCGTGCAGGGAAAGAAAGGCCAGGCCATCCACATTTCCTCCATTGAGAACTATATCTCAGACACATGCTTAGACCAGATCAAAATCCAGGTTCCAGAGTGGAATGGCAAAAGAATTGCCTGCATTGGCGCAGGACCTGCAGGAATCACAATTGCAATTGAAATGGCTAAGAAGGGCTATCAAGTTACAATCTTTGATGCAAAGGATAAGATTGGCGGAATCATGCAGTATGGCATTCCTGCATTCCGTCTTCCAAAGACAATCCTCGATAGATACAGAATCAAGCTTCAGGAGACTGGAATCAGAGTAAGACCAAACACAACAATTGGTGGAGCGCTGGAAATCAAAGACCTTTTTAGAGATGGCTATGCAGCAATTTTCATTGGCACTGGTGTATGGAGACCTAAGAAGCTCTCAATCAAGGGTGAGAGCTTGGGAAACGTACACTTTGCAATTGACTTCTTGGCTAACCCTGAGTCCTATAACCTTGGAGATAATATCGCAATTATCGGTATGGGCAACACTGCAATGGATGTTGCTAGAACACTTCTGAGAAAGGGAACTAAGACAGTTACTCTCTATGCTCGTGGCTTGCACTATGATGCATCAAATGAAGAAGCAGAATATGCTCGCCTTGACGGTGCTGAATTCGTATATGGAAAGCGTATCTTAGAGATTACTGATGATGGCCCAATCTTCGATGAAAATATATTTGATGAAAATGGTGAAATCATCGGCTGCAAGAATGAGCCACAGCTCTATCCTGCAGATTCCACAATCATAGCAATCTCACAGGGACCTAAGTCAAAGCTCGTAAATACAACAGAGGGTCTCAAGGCATCTAAGGCAGGTCTCCTGCTTACAGATGAAAAGGGAGAAACAACAATTCCAGGAATCTTTGCAGCTGGAGATGTTGTTCTTGGAGCAAAGACCGTTGTTCAGGCTGTTGCATACTCAAAGAAGGTTGCAGAGGCCATGGATGAATACGTTAAGTCATTGGATTGATAA
Source organism: Spirochaetales bacterium (assembly GCA_017629575.1). Taxonomy (GTDB): domain Bacteria; phylum Spirochaetota; class Spirochaetia; order Sphaerochaetales; family Sphaerochaetaceae; genus Ornithospirochaeta. Next base: position 1,998 of record JAGBWX010000095.1, read on the forward strand.
AGTCGTTGATCGATAAGACGCTAGTGCAGTCCTGACAGTACAAAGCAATATAACACTTCAGCAGAAGTCAAGCACATAAGCTACTGTGGCCCTGAGAGAATCTGCCAATACTTAAGGCCAGATCAACCCAGGGCTTTTTTTCTTGGAAGCTTGGTGTTTTTATTGTCATATTTGCTTCTAAATTGGAGATACCTCCAATCTGCATAAATACACCTAAAAAAACCTGACAGCTTCTTTTGCTATCAGGCACAATCTAAGAGAAAGAACTTATTCCTCAATCTCCATTGATACATCCACGATGTCTATCTCGCCACCGAGGTTCTCTTCTTCCTCATATCTCTTCCAAGCTGCATTGATGGCATCCATCTCATTCTCAGCTTCTACTTCGATAACTTCCTTATATGTTTCAATAACTGCAACTTTATACTTCATATTTTCTCCTTTCCCATATTCTAAATATCTAGGTATCCACTTGCAAGAAGATAAGTGTTGTTGCACCCTACTCTCTATTGGATTAAAATTCAGTTATGGAAGAAAAATACATCAAAAGAGCTGAAGAGCTCATCAATTTCTTAAACGATTGTCCAACACACTTTCACTTTGTCGATAAGGCAAAGAAGATGCTCGCAGAAAATGGCTTTGTAGAGCTAGATGAGAAGAAGAGATTCTCCCTCGAAAGAGGAAAGAGCTATTACGTCACAAGAAATAGCTCTGCGCTCATTGCTTTCAGAGTTCCTGAGTCATTCGAAAGAATTCACATAGTATCTGCACATACTGACAGCCCATGCTTCAGAATCAAGGGCAAGCCAGAGATCAAGAATGGCGAAATGCCAAATAGACTTAATGTCGAAACATATGGCGGCCTCCTTTTGTCACCTTGGTTCGATAGACCACTCTCTATTGCAGGAAGAGTCTTCGTAAAGGGTGAAAATGGACCTGTAGAAAAACTTGTCAAACTCGATACCACAGTAATGATTCCTAACCTTGCCATCCATCAGAATAGAGAGGCAAATACAGGCTGGAAGATATCTGTACAGAAGGAGATGCTCCCAATTTATAGCGAGGGCGCACTATCTCTCATTGACGAAGTTTCCTCAAAGCTTGGCGTATCAAATGATGACATCCTCGATATGGACCTCTATCTGACAAACAATGTAGATGGAAGAATCTGGTCTAAAGATAGCGCTTATTTCTCAGCATCCCGAATCGATGACCTAGAATGTGCCTATGCTTCAGTCGTAGCTATTTTGGAGAACTCTTATTCAGATAATCAAATTTCCATGATTGCTCTATTTGATAATGAAGAGACAGGCTCTGGTACTAAGCAGGGTGCTCTCTCTGACTTCTTGGGAAACACAATTGCAAGAATTGCATCATCACTATCTCTCGATGAAGAAGAGAAGATTATGCTCATCTCTTCATCTAGGATGGTTAGTGCAGACAATGCTCATGCTGTCCATCCAGCTTGGGCAGAGAAGGCAGATGTGACAAATAAGGTCTTTATGAACAAGGGTGTTGTCATCAAGTACGCAGCAAACCAGAAATACACAACAGACGGTGAATCTGGTGCATTCATCAAGGATCTCATGGATAGAAACGGAATTCCTCATCAGGATTTCTATAACAACTCAGATGTCAATGGAGGTTCTACTCTCGGAAACCTTTCATCTCAGAAAGTATCTATCAGGACTTGTGATGTCGGCATGGCTCAGCTTGCAATGCACTCACCATATGAGACAGCAGGCGTTAAGGATGTAAAGATAGCTATCGACTTCTTCAAGGCATTCCTTTAATAGATAGAGAGGAGAAAACAGAAGTTTTTCTTTTTTCTCCTCTTCTTAACTGCTAAAATATCATACAAGGAGGAACGATTATGATCATAACAATTGGACGTGAGTTTGGTTCTGGCGGAAGAGAATTCGGAAGAAGACTCGCTGAAGAACTATCAATTGCATACTATGACTCTGAAATCCTCACCGAGATTGCAAAGAGAACATCACTTTCTGAGAACTATATCAAGGAAATCATTGAAAAGAAGCCTTATGCTTCCTATCCTATCCACATTGGCAGATCGCTCCATCCAATGGCAAGCCCTATCCAGGAACAGACAAACATCATCTACCAGGAACAGAGCGAAACCATCAAGGAACTTGCAAAGAAGTCAGACTGCGTAATTGTTGGAAGATGTGCAGACTATATCCTACGCGATGAAAAACCTTTCAGGATCTTCGTATATGCAGATATGGAGCACAAGGTTCAAAGATGCAAGAGTAGAGCTCCAGAGAATGAGAACCTCACAGAAAAGGGCCTTATTACAAAAATCAAATCCATCGATAAGAATAGAAAGAAGTATTACGACTTCTACACAGGCAATGACTGGGGTGACAGAAGCAATTATGACCTTTGCATCAATACCAGCACAATGCCAATCAAGCTATACGCAAAGATTATTGCGGAGATGATTAGGGCTCTATAATACTTATTAGACTTTTTTAGATAAGGCTCACCTCGAGCCTTATTTTTTTGTAGAAACTTTTATTAAAAAGAAAAACCATTCAGTTTGAGCTGAATGGCTTTTTGCGTCTTCAGATTTCTCATCTTGAGCTTTCTGTGATATTCCAAAGCTTTTCAAGATTATAGAACTCTCTGAGTTCTGATGACATAAGGTGGATTACAACATCACCACAATCGATGAGTTCCCATCCATCATCACCAGGAGTCTTGTGTCTATTGTTTACTGTAAGACCAAGGTCAATGAGTTCTCCCCAAAGCTGGTGTACAACACCCTTAAGGTGACCAACAGAAGAAACAGTGCCGATTACGAATGCATCTGTCCATGAACAGTCCTGCATATCTACAACTGCAACATCAGCACACTTGTGATCCTCAAGATATGTCTTGATCTTCTCTACCTTCAACTTAATATCTTCGTTCATCCTTACCTCTTAATGGAATCTATCCAATCATTCAGGAAGCTCTTTGCTCCCTCGTAATCATATTCGCCATGAAAGATTCTATCAACGTTGTAAACCCTGTATTTGCCACTAGCCTTTTCTGTTGCATCCAAGAGTGCAGAGTCAAAACCATCTGTCATGGCATCCAACTCAGCAATGAGCTTAGAATCCTTCAATACCTTTCTATTTTCAGTAAAGCTTTCAAGGCTGTTATCTGCTTCTGTTGCATCATTCAGAAGATATAACAACTCCTGTCGCTTCTTATAGTTTTCACTTTCAACTGTCTTAAAGACAGCAGCTTCAGGGAAAAGATCCATTAAGAGCTTCTCTCTATCGAGGCCACTTATACTGGAGAGCTTTGCCTGAAAGCCTTCATTGAAAGAGAGCACGATTCCGGCATCTTTTTCAATTAGATATATTTCGCTTCCCACGTCAGATGAAAGAACCATTGTCTTGCTTTCAAACGAACAGGAGGCAAGCAAAAGAAGAGCAAGAACCAAGAACAACAGTTTCTTCATAGTTCCCCTCCCTTCTTTATGAATTCATATAGAGCCTTGCTTGTCTCAGCTTCTCTTATGCCCTCTCTCTCGAAGTATGGTCTCTGCATATCCATGATTTTTACAATCATCAACTCGAGAGTTGGCTCAGAAAGAATTATAGCACGGTCTTCATCTGTCAGGTGCTTCCTTCCAGGCTCTATATAATCTGCAATGTAGAGCAAAGCTCCCAGCTTGCCCATCTCTACAGATCCAAGGGTGTGGTGCCTAACTGCCAACTTATAAGACATTGGAACAGTTTCCGCATCCTCATCAAAATGCATTGCAGCAACTGCTCCATGCAAAAGCATTGGCTGCATTTG
>JAGBWX010000096.1 GCA_017629575.1 Spirochaetales bacterium
ATTCTTGTTGCAGAAGGTGCTGGCCAGGATCTGCTTCCTCCAACAGGAGAGACTGATGCCTCTGGTAATTTGAAGTACCATGATATCGGTATCTTCCTTAAGAATAAGATTAAGGAGTACTTTGCAGAGCAGGGAATCTCTACTTCAGTCAAGTACATCGATCCTTCTTACATAATCAGATCAGCTCCTGCAAATAGCTATGACTCAATCTATTGTGCTCGTCTTGGCGCTCATGCCGTCCATGCAGCTATGGCTGGCAAGACACAGTGCATTGCCTCTCGCGTAAACAATAGATTCGTATATCTTCCAATCAAGGTTGCTGTTTCCAAGAGAAGCCATGTCGATCCAGAGGGAACTCTTTGGAGAGACGTTCTTGAGAATACAAGACAGCCATATTCAATGAAGAATTAGAAAAAAGGGTACTGAAAGATAGTTCTCAGAAGAGGACAAAGATGCAGTACCCTTTATTTTTATGCATTACTTTTGATGGCTTGGTTTTGTTACTAGATATACAAAATAACCTATTATTGGCATTAATATGCCATTGTTAGTGGCTATATCTTACTTTAGGATTAGACCATCTTTTCTATCTGAGATGGTGAATCTATAGAACTCTCCTTTAGATGTTCCTATATAGAGCGTTCCTCTTATTGTCCTTGGAAATGAGACAGCAGCTTCTCCTTCTGGGTATAGCCTTTTGGTGATTATCATATCATCCTTTACAAGAGATACGAAAAGTATGTGATTCTCTTTTGTCATCTCATGACAGATTGTGATGTAATAGCTGTCATCGATAAGCTCAATATAAGCATCGAGTTTCTTTTCAGAGATTGTTAAGGCTTCTTGCTTTACTCCGCAACAGAATATGGATGCAGAGGATGTGGACCAAAGCACATTGTTGCATTCTGGACAGAGATAGAAAGACATTCTTTTCAAGTTACCGCTGTCTTTGTTCTTTTTCTTTATTTCGCCTTCTATTATTCTTGTTGCCTCTATTCCTAGAACTTCTGATAAGTTTCCTATGTGAGAGATATCAGGAAAGCCCTTTCCTGTCTCCCACTTAGAGATAGTCTTAGCTTCTACAAAGAGTTTTTCAGCCAACTCTTTTTGAGTATAGCCAAGCTCTTTTCTTCTAGTCTTAATTATCAGTCCTGTTTTTACTGTGTCCATAGGTGTAGGTTATTTTAAATGATTCAAGCTTGCAATCCACGAACTGTGGATTGGTCTACCATATATATGGAATCATGCGAAAACGTACCTTTTGAAGGTATTCTTTGTATCCTGAAAGATTTTCTGAGAGGAAAGACTCTTCTTGCTTGATTCTAGCTGCAATTAAGAATGGATATATGAGCATAATTGCAAATCCAATCAAAGATCCAAGAACAAGAGGAATTGATAGAAACATCAATGTTGTTGAACTGTACATTGGATGCCTAACTGTTCCATATAGTCCAGAATCTATTACCTGTTGGTTTTCCTGTACCTCTATAGTTCTTGATAGAAATTCATTTTCTCTAAGAACCTCCCAATATAGAGCGTAAGATAACAAAAGCACTACTGATGCGGATATGGAGACGGTAAGAGGAAGATAGGTTAACTTAAGCCTAAAGTCTAGGCTTGAGAGTGAAAATGATAGGATAAAGACAAGGCCTGATAGCTTTACTATCTGCTGTTGAGATCTCTCTTTTTCATTCCCATTCAGCCTCTTTTCCAATAGTTTTGGAGCCTTTCTAAGGAGAATTATTCCAATGATGAGAATAGGAGAGAACATGGTTGCCATAAACAGCCAGCCATTGATGTAATCTAGTGTTCCCGCAGGCAAAAATACAAATAGGGATACTAGGACAGCACCTAAAAGAAATTTGGCTAGGGCTTCTGCAAATAGTCTCTTTTTCATGGAAATAATCTTAGCATATCTCTTTAAACTTCTATCTATAAATGGTAGAAAGTTGTCATGCTTACTTCAGATCAGGTTGATGCAATAATTGCAGAAAGATATAGAATTTCAAAAGTTGCAGGCGATGAATGGGATTACATCATTCAGCTCTGTTGGGACCAGATGACAGAACTTCTTTCCAAGAATATAGAGGATACAATCTATTTTCTTGATAACGAGTGTTCCTCAGAGCAGTTTGCGTGGATTAGCGATGTCTTTGACTTTGTTGCAAAGAAGACAATGAGCAAGGACTTTGTTCGTGCACTATATCGTCTTGCTGAAAAATACCCTGAAGAGACAAAAGAAAACAGGCTGAATCTCTTTATCGAAGATGCAGCCCGCATTGTTGGTCTTTAATACCTTACATCTTAATTAATTCATATTCTCTGCTGCCTAAGCCGATTTTCTCTGCGTGGGCAAGCTGTGTTTTCCATTCTGATTCAGGAGCTGAATTGCAGAAGTGGTCATGTCTGTCTACATGCTCTGGATCTGCAAGGTGCTTTGCAAGCTGTGAGCCAGGAATTGGATCTGCTTTGAGGCATGCATCTACACAAGCTTGATCGAGAGCAAGAGGGTCAAATGAGCAGAACATTCCAATGTTTGGAAGGATAGGAACATCGTTTTCTCCATGGCAGTCACAGTTTGGTGATACATCAACAATCAGTGAGATGTGGAAGTTTGGTCTTCCATCCACTACTGCCTTTGTGTATTCTGCCATCTTCGCATTCAAATCCTTTACTGCAGAGTTATCTCTGAAGGAAATTGCATCGAAGTTACATGCACCAAGGCATCTACCACAGCCAACGCACTTAGAGTAGTCGACTTCCATCTTCTTTGTCTCAAGGTTGAACTTAAGGCCTTCGTTTGCGCATTCTCTTGCACACTTTCTGCAGCCTCTGCATAAATCTTCATCGATTGTTGGCTGTCCGCCTGAGTGCTGTTCGCACTTGCCAGCTCTTGAGCCACAGCCCATGCCTATATTCTTGATTGTGCCGCCAAAGCCGGTTGTTTCGTGACCCTTGAAGTGTGTGAGGCTTATCACGATATCTGCATCCATGATTGCTCTTCCAATCTTCGCCTTCTTTACGAGAACACCGCCTTCTACTGGAACTTCAACATCATCTGTTCCCTTGAGACCATCTCCGATGATGATTGGGCATCCTGCAGAAAGAGGAGTGAATCCATTTTCCCAAGCTGTATATAAATGCTCGATAGCATTCTTTCTATGTCCAGGATACATTGTGTTGCAGTCTGTCAAAAATGGCTTTCCGCCCATTTCCTTGACAACATCAACGACGGCCTTGGCATAGTTAGGTCTGAGGTAGCTGATATTGCCCAGTTCGCCAAAGTGAATCTTGATGGCAACAAATTTGCCTTCCATATCGAGTTTTTCAATACCAGCCTTCTTGATGAGCTTCTTAAGCTTTGAAGGTAGTCCATCTCCAAATGCTACTGTATGAAAATCAGTAAAAAATACTTTTGATTTTTCCATTTATGTATCTCCACGAATAAATTTTAGCATATCTTTGACAATAAAGAACCCTCTTCTACGTTTGACGGAATGTAGAAAGAGGGAAGGAAGGCTTGGTTGGATGCTTTTCTGCAGCGACTCTCTCTTTACTGCAGGATTAAGGGTTTATCAAAGGAGGACAGCGGTAAAGACCAGGGATAGATAAAGCAACCTTTCCAACCAATATAAGTTTAAATCAACAATTGTGGTTTGTGTTAAAATTTTTTATTTAAATTTTGGAAAAAAATAAAAAAATAAATAAAATTTATGTATACAGTAATTTTTCTGAAAAAATTTTGTTTGATAGAGAAATATGCATAATGAAAAGTGACCTCATCTTCAATGTTTACAGATGTGGCAGATATGTAACAAAGTGTACGATTTCTCAGAATTAAGCAAAATAATTGAGGTATAGCAAAAATATGTTATCTGACAAACATTTTTAAGGAAGATGATGCCTATGGAAATTTGCTTATTTTTGATAAGAAGATTGCTGAAAGACGGAGATCGATTCCTCGATCGATGGCAAATTCAACTTTCTTTACGTAATTGGTTAATTTGTTGAGAGTAAAAGAATTCCATCAATGTATTTTACTAAAAAATAAAGTTGTCAAATTCCGACTTTATTTTGAAAGATATTGATTACTTTAATTTTTTTGCTTTACTGTTTTGAGTGGATTAATTATATTGTCATCAGAACACGGGATATTTTCCAGCCCGGTTCAAACCTCCTTTTGTTTTCCCCACCGGTTTACCTCCTTTTGTCCGAGTTGGGGTTTTTTATGGAAATTCATATATATTGCGAGCCTGAGGAATCCTGACCTCAGGTTTTTTTATATCTCAAGCTCGTACAAATCGAATTTTGTCAGTCCCGTATCCTCGTAATAGAGCTCTACTTCTGCTATATGCAGAAAGCCTTTTGCGCGATAGAGTTTATGGGCTGGAAGATTTGGATGGAGTACGTCGAGTCTTATGGCACGTTTTCTGAGCCTTCTAGCTTCTTTTATGGCGTAGTCTGTCAGAAGCTTGGCGTAGCCTTTTTGATGCTCATCAGGGCTAACTGCTAGCTTGTGGAGGACAAGATAGTCGTTCTCTACTTTCCACAACGCCTTCTCATAGCCTTCTGTTGGCTTGTCGTCAAGAACAAAGCCTCCGATGATTTTTCGATCCTTTTCCAGGATATATAAATTCTTGTCCAAAATTGCTGAGAAGAGATCTTCTTCTGTGGGGTAGATTCCTTTCTTCCATGCTGGAGAATATGGAGCATCTTCCATATTCTCGATTACATATTCATAGAATCTATATACTCTATCTTTATCTGTGATTCTTGCCTTTCTTATCTTCAGGCTTTGTCTGTGTCTAGCTTTAGCGATTTCTCCTTCAATGAGGTTGCAGACGCCGTCTAGGTCTTTCCTGATTTCGTGCTCCCATATTCTTATGACTGTATAGCCTAGGTGAGAGAGTATATGATTGACCTCAATGTCCTTTTCCATGTTTCTTTCGATTTTGGGAATCCAATATTCTCTGTTGGATTTTATATCTTCCTTTCTTTCTTCCCAATTGTAGCCGTGCCAGAAGTCGCCATCACAGAAAATAGCAATCTTATATTTCTGTATTGCAATGTCTGGATGACCATAGATAGTTGATACATTTTTTCGAAATCGTATGCCGCGAACGAAAAGAGCACTTCTTAGAATCTTTTCTATCGATGTGTCTTTTGACCTTATTCTAGACATCGTATAGCTTCGTTTTTCATCAACCATAATCATTATTTTATCACTAAGATAAGCAGGATAAAAGTTAAGAATAAGTCTCTTTTAAGAATAAGTTTGGAAAGTGAAAAAAATTTATAAATTACTAATTTTAGGAAGATAAAAAAGTTTAATAGAATAAAAACAAAATTGTCAATTTTATGTTTTTTTTGGCATATTTTCATTTTTACATTGACATAAATGCACATTATGTGCAGTAATTCTTAGTGTAAATACCAAAAAGACCTGCAGTGAGAGCTTGAGCGATTAATCCTCGGTGTCCCCCTTGATTATCCCGGATGTCGTTTGAGCTCTCATTGCAGGTTTTTCTTTTTTCTCAATGGGGGGGGGGAATTTATTTGCTTGCGTTTTTCATGATTTTTTTTGGAAAAAATTGCACGCTGGAAGCAGTTCTTCCGTTGAGGAACTGCCAGATAGCTCCTTCTGTTTCTTCTCTGCCTTTTGCATCCTTGAATGGCATGAAGCCGTTGAATGCTCCTTGTGCGATGAATACAGCTGCCTCTGAGTCGCCGGCAATCAATGCTTCCTTATAGAGGACAGCGTCATCTTTGAGCGGATCATTTTCTGCTGCAATTATCAGAGCTGGTGGAAGGCGTGTAAAATCTTGCGAAAGCAGTGGTGAGAATATAGGAGAGAGGATGTCCTTTGGCTCTCTCTCGAAGCTCTTTACATAGTAAGAGAGCATCTTCTCGTTTAGTGTAGGACTGTCTTTATGTTCAACCATTGATTGAGTCCTGAGTCTACAGTCAGTGAGTGGATAAAGCAGAATTTGTCCTGCAGGCTGAGGTCCTTTTCTATCTCTGATCATCATAGAGACAACAGAGGCCATTGTTCCTCCAATACCATCTCCTGCTATGAAAACTCTGTCTGGGTCAACCTTCCAGTATTTTGCCCCTTCATATGCCCAGATGTAGGCATCATAGCAATCCTCTACTGCAGTAGGGAATTTGAAGCGTGGAGCCAAGCGATAGTCAATCAGGAGAATTGCACATTCGGTTACAGCTGCAAGATGTCTCAGGAATATGGAATAGAAGTCCATATTTCCATAGATCCAACCACCTCCATGGAAGAATACCATTAGAGGAATGCGTCCATTAATCTCGCTGATTTTTGGATTCACAAAGTAATAGGCAGTAACTGCACCCTCATTTACAGGGATAACATAGGTGGTGACAGTGACTTTAGCCCTGCTTTTAGATAAATATTTTCTAGCCAGCTTTGTCTTCACCGGCGTATTGTTTATTTCATTGATCTCTTCGGGAGTGAGCTTTTCAGGGTTCAGGGAGAAGAAGCTCTCCAAGCCTTTGATAAACGCCTTGTCCTTTCGATCTAGCTTATATTCAGCCATATACTAATGTTCTACCAAAAATTTGGAGCTTGCAAGCAACTTATCTTTGTTTTGATTCAAATAATGGCCTATTTTTCCATATTTAATAGATAAATAGCCTGTTAATTCCTGTAAGAAGTGTATTTTTCTATAAAACCTATTGGTTTATAACTGAGTTTTGCCTTCTTCAATCCCTCTAGTCCCAAATCCTCTTGTCTGTTAACTAATGTAATCTCAGGAGGGAGTGTTTTGAGGTATTCCTGATTGATCGTCTGATATGCTCCGATAAGCTCCTGAAGAGCTTTTTCAAAGTGTATGATTGCATATTCGCCTCTGCGCTGTGCAATGGTGTATGCAGCAAGTTTTCCATCAACCTCTATTAATAGGCCGTCTAAGTCGAATTCCTCGAACTTGTCTATAGCGCATATAAGGGCCGATAGCTCGTCAGTTAGGCTTGGGTGCATCGCCTCTGGCATCTTCGCTATATTGTCCTTTGCAAGTGCAATCATGGCCTCATGGTCACGCTTTTCGATTCTTCTTACCGTGTAGTCAGGATTCTCTCTCTTAAAGCGTGATATATGGTTCCTCTTGCTCTGAAGGCTCTTTCCAGAAAGAGTTTCCAGCTTTGTCCTGTCATAGATATACTCATCTTGGCCAGCATCTCTTTCGCATCTGAATTTTTCAAGCTCGAAGAATGGCAGATGTCTTCCATCTACTGGAGATATAGCAGCTCTAACATTGTTTTCCTTGCTGATTTCAACAAGTTCCTCAAGTGCATTGTACATGTCGTCAGAGAGAGGCATGAAAAAGGCCTTGTCCTTGTCTGAGTAGATGTAGAGGCCATATTCTCCTTCCTGGAGATAGAACCTCTTTGCCTCCTTCCAAATTTCGAGATAGAAGGAAGAATAGAAATAGGAGTATGTATCTATCTTGGACATGTAGCTTTCAACAAGCTTTCTGTCTTCTGGAGTATATCGTCTTAACATCTAAATAAATGATAAAAGTATTGCAGAGCTGTGGCAAGAAGGATGAAAATTAAAGCATGAAGACTATATGCTTTGGCGAGATTTTGTTCGATGTTTTTCCAGATTGCGAGGTGCTGGGCGGTGCTCCTCTGAATACAGCCATTCACCTATCGCGACTTGGTGCAGAAAGCATCATAGTATCATCTATTGCGAACGATGAAAGAGGAAGACGTGCCTTATCTGCAATCGATGAAAATGGATTGTCTTCTTGCTATATATCTGAGTCATCATATCCAACGGGGATAGCAGATATAAAAATAAATCGAGACAATGCAGACTATGAGTTCAACAATCCATGTGCCTGGGATGACATAAAGCTTGGAGATGACGAGTTAAAGAGTCTAAAAGACAAAGGTGTTGATGCAGTTGTCTTTGGCTCTCTTGCCCTTAGAAGCAAGGAAAATAGGAATGTTTTAAAAGCTTTGCTTTGCTTGGGTGCTTCAGAGGTTCTATATGATGTGAATTTTAGAAAGAGCTTTTATTCAAGGGCGTTAATTGAGGAATTTGCATCTTATAGCACAATATTGAAGTTCAACGAAGATGAGGAGATGACAATATCTTCCTTATTCAATGTTGAAGTAGAAGCCTTGCCAACATTCCTTCTTAGTCAATTTAGCTCTCTAAAGCTTGTAATGATTACAAGGGGAGACGCTGGAATCTCTCTTTATTCAAGGGAAAAGGCCTATTTCCAGAATGCATATAAGTCCTGCTTCGTAGATAGTGTTGGAGCAGGAGATAGTGTCAACGCAGCTTTCCTATACTTTTATTTAAGAGGCTTCAGCATTGAAAAAACACTTGAGAAGTGTGCAGAGTTGGCAAGCGTTGTTGTTTCCTCAAAAGGTGCGACATCTCCATATCCCGATGGATTTATTGATAATTTCTTAAGGTAAAAGAAGAGGACAGCTTTTTCGCTGTCCTCAATCTTTTTTCGAATTAGTTTTTAGTATTCTTCTTTATCGAGATATTCGATAACTTCATTATACTTTTCAATCAGTGTCTGACATGCAGATGCAATCTTTGCGTCCTCTGCTTCTTCAACTCTGCTTGCTGCCTTTGCAAGTGGTGTGATGCCGACTTTCTCAGATGCTTTTCTGATTGCGTGAGCAGCTTTTTTGATTGCTGCAATGTTGTTATCATCCATTGCAGACTTTAGTTCATCAATATTGCAAGCTGCTGCAAAGCCCTTGAGCTTTGCTCCAAGTGCGGAAACGTCTCCGCAGAAGTCTTCGATAGTCTTTTCGTAATCAAGGCCGATTTTGCCAGCCAAAGCTTTAATGTTCATAATTGAAATATACCTCAACTAAAAGCATTAAGCAAAGAACTGCCAGAGACCAGCTACGAATACGAAGATGATGATGAGTGGGAGAACAAACTTGCAGTATGTTTTGAGCCACTTAGGGAACTTGAGACCAATGCCCTTATCAGCTTCTGCGATGAATTTGTCCCATCCCCATCCTAACTTCCATGTACAGAAGAGTACCATCACGAGTGATCCAAGAGGAAGAAGGAGGTTAGATACTACGAAGTCTTCAAGGTCGAGGATGCTTGAGCCTGCTCCAAATGGCTGGATAGAAGAAAGAACGTTAGCTCCAAGGATACAAGGCATTGAGAGGAGACCGATAAGGAAGAAGTTGAGGATTACAGCCTTCTTTCTTTCCATCTTCTTGATGTCGATCCAATATGCAACGATATTCTCGAATACAGCAACGAGAGTAGAAAGAGCTGCGAAGAACATTGCGAGGAAGAAGATTGATCCCCAGAATGCACCGCCATTCATCTTTGAGAATACCTCAGGAAGAGAGAGGAAGATGAGAGCAGGACCTGCGCCAGCTTCTACATTGTATGCAAAACAAGCTGGGAAGATGATGAGGCCAGCAAGGAGGGCAACTGAAGTATCAAGACCAACAATTCTTACAACTTCGCCTGTGAGGCTTCTCTCGTCAGAGAGGTATGAACCAAATATAGCCATTGAGCCGATACCTAGAGAGAGTGTGAAGAAAGCCTGTCCCATTGCGGCGAAAATAGAGTTGAAGAGACATCTTTCTTCGAGTTTTGAGAAGTCTGGCATGAGGTAGAACTTGAGACCTGCTGATGCTCCATCAAGTGTGCAAGCATAGATTGCAAGAGCAATCATCATACAGAAGAGAACAATCATCATGATCTTTGTAATCTTCTCTACGCCCTTCTGAACACCGAACCATACAATAAAAGCTGTGATAGCAAGAGCAATCACCATAAAGAGTGTCTGCTTTCCAGCACTAGCCTGAAGAGCTCCGAAGTATGATGGGATATCAAGAGCACTTGTAAATGTTCCTGTAAGAGATGAGATGAAGTAGTAGAAGAGCCAGCCAGAGATTGCTGTATAGAACATTAGGAGTGTGTAGTTTCCAATAACGCCCAAAGATCCTGAGATGTGCCACTTTGAACCCTTTGGCTCAAGGTTTCTATAGCTTCCAACAAGATTCTGCTTGCCAGCTCTTCCGATTGCAAATTCCATTGTCATTACTGGAATGCCGAGAAGTGCAAGGAAAACTAAGTAAACGAGTACGAATGCTGCTCCACCGTACTGTCCTGTGATATATGGGAAACGCCATACGTTTCCAAGTCCGATTGCGCATCCTGCTGAGAGCAGAATAAAGCCGAGTCTTGAGGCGAGTTTTTCTCTTTCTTTCATATGTTCCTCACTGGGTAGAATGGATCAGAGGTGAACTGCAAACCAAGCTTTCTAAGTCCTGTTGAGTCTCCCGCTGATGGTATATGTGTCAAGTGCACTTCGCAGCCTTTGAGCTTAGTAAGTGACTCTAACGCCTTTTTTGCATCGTCATTGCTTGCTGCAGACATTGCAAGTGCAATGATGATTTCATCCATGTTGAGAGATATTCCTTTTCCGGAAAGAATGTCTCTCTTTACACGTGTGATATTTCTGATAACGCTCTTGTTGATGAGATCTCTCTCTTTTTCGATGCCTGCCATCACTTTAAGTGCGTTTAGCAATAAAGCGGATGATGCATGAAGCATGTCTGAATTATGGCCTGTAACGATTCTTCCATCAGGAAGTTCGATAGCAGCTGCGCATACTGTGCCATCTTTTCCCTTGCCTTCCTCAATTGCTTTCTGGAGCGCATTGCGTGCAGGAATGACAACAGGTCTATCTTCAGGCTTTAGTTTTGTTCTGTCCATGAGAGAGGACATCCTCTGTACAGTATCTTCTGAACAGAGGCCAGATACATAATCAGTCTTTGTCTTGAAGTATCTTCTGATAATCTCCTGCTTGGAGGCATCACGTATAGCTTCATCATTTGTAATGCCGAAGCCACAGCGGTTTACACCCATATCGGTTGGAGATTTGAAGATTGAGTCTTTTCCTGTGATTCTCTCAAGAATATTTGCAAGAAGAGGGAAGGCTTCCATATCTCTGTTGTAGCTTGAGGAAATCTGGCCATATGCATTGAAATGATAGTGGTCAATTGTATTGAAGTCTCCAATATCAACTGTAGCAGCCTCGTACGCGATATTGACAGGATGATCGAGAGGAAGGTTCCAGATAGGGAAAGTCTCAAGCTTTGAGTAGCTAGGCTTTTCACCCATTTTTGCCTCGTGATACATTTGGTTGAGGCATGTTGCAAGCTTTCCTGAACCAGGTCCAGGTGCATTGATGATGACAACAGGAGCTGTTACAGGGATATATGGGTTGCTTCCATAGCCCTGTTCGGAAACGACAAGGTCAATGTTTGATGGATAGCCAGGAGTTGATGTATGTGTGTAGACTTTTACGCCTCTTCTCTCTAGCTTATCCTTGAATATATCTGCGCTTACCTGATTTTCGTATCTTGTAATTACTACTTTGTCACACTTGATTCCGTAGTTCTCGAAGTCTTCAATCATCTTGAATACATCTGCGTCATATGAGATTCCAAAGTCAGAGCGAATCTTTTTCTTCTCGATATCACCTGCGTAGATGCAGATGATGATATCCAAATGCTCTTTGAGAGCCTGGAGAACCTTCATTTTGTTGTTTGGATCGAATCCTGGGAGAACACGAGATGCATGAAGGTCATGAAGAAGCTTTCCACCGCATTCGATATAAAGTCTGCCTTCGCTCTTTTCTACGCGCTCGAGGATGAACTTCGTCTGTTCTTCAACATATTTATTGCTGTCGAAGCCAACTTTAAACATTTGCTAATCCTCCCAATAGAACTTACATTACATTTTGGCTCTTCAGAGCGTGTTAAGCAAGTGATAAAGAGATAAATATCTCTATCTGAGGCTATATTTTTACTAAAGGGAATAGATTGGGAATTTCCATCTGGCAGAATATGTTTACAGTTCGTAGTTTTTGATGGGATTTGCGTATTTTGCGCTAAAAAGCCAAGATTCTTCTTTTGACGAAGCTTAATCAAAGTGTTGCAATAAGTTGCAGAAATATTATTAAGAAATCAAAATCGTCGGGACTTTTTGGGGAGTCATTACTATTTGACGATAAAAATAATGGGTTATACAATCAAGGTATGGAAGAACTCGAATTAATCAGACAGGCTGTAAATCAGGCCCTAAAGACAATGAAAGAAGGCGTTGGCGGACCATTTGGAGCTGCCATTATCGACCCTGAAGGCAATGTCTATGTTGCCTCAAATACTGTACTCGGCTCTGCTGATCCTACCGCTCATGCAGAGGTGAATGCTATTAGAACTGCTTGTAAGGCAAAGGGCACCCATGACCTCTCTGGCTGTATTCTCTACACAACATGCTATCCTTGCCCTATGTGTCTCGGAGCAATAATTTGGGCTAATATCAAGACAATCTACTATGGTGCATCTCCAGATGATGCGGCTGCAATCGGATTTAGAGATGACTACATCTACAAATTCATTGAGGATAAATGCAGGGATCAGGCAGTCCTGAAGATCAATAGAATCAAGGACTATGCCGATTGCCAAAAACTCTTCAAGGTATATGCAGCAGATAACAGAGAGATGTACTAATTTGTTTTGTCGCACATGAAGGCAGCCTTGTTGGCTGTCTTTTTTTCTTGATTGTTGGATTGTTTTCTGTTATCAACGATTTGTGGACGCATTGAAGAAGGACTCTAAAGCCATGAAAATGGCATCAATCATCATGGCACTTGCATGGCCTACTATGGTAGAGCAGCTGATGCATACAGCTGTTCAGTACATAGATACTGCAATGGTTGGCTCTTTAGGCGTTGAAGCAACGGCTGCAGTTGGTGCTACAAGCACTGTTAACTGGCTTGTTGGCAGCACAATCTCTGCTATCTCGGTAGGATTCCTTGCTTACATAGCAAAAGCAATAGGTGAAAAGGACGAGAGAAAAACAAAGAAAGCTGTCGCGCAGGCTTGCTTTATGGTTTTGGTAATAGGATTCCTCTCTACAGCTATCACACTCTCTCTTTCCGGAAAGATTCCTGTCTGGATGAAGGTTGATCCTGCAATTCAGAGAACTTCATCTATTTATTTCTTCATACTGTACACTCCTATGCTCTTCAGAACATCTTCGATAATATTCGGAACCGTGCTTAGGGCGTCCGGAGATGCAAAGACTCCGATGAGGGTTGGATTATTTGTAAATCTCATCAATGTCATTCTCAACTTTTTGCTGATCTATCCAACCAGAGACTTTGGTCCAATTATCATTCCAGGTGCTGGTCTAGGAGTAGTCGGCGCTGCTCTGGCAAGTTCTATCTCATTTGTTTTTGGTGGAATATACATGGCAATTGCCGTCTTGAGACATAAGAAGATTTCCCCAAAAGGTGAGAGCTTCAAGCCTGATTGGAATGTGCTTGCTCCATGCTTGAGAGTCGCTGGTCCTAATATGATGCAGAGATTTGGTACATCACTGGGCTATGTTGTCTTTGCTTCCATGATCAATTCTCTTGGCGGAATAGCTACCGCAGCCCATACAATTGCAAATACAGTTGAATCGGCTTTCTATATTCCTGGCTATGGTATGCAGAGCGCAGCAGCAACACTTGCTGGCAATGCCTATGGCGCAAAGGATAAAGACAAAATGAAGGAGCTTGCAAGGATTTTCATTCCAATCGAAATTGCTTTGATGACAATTTCAGGAGCACTTCTCTTTGTCCTTTCAGAGCCTTTGGTATCCATCTTCTCTGACAATACCGAGGTAATTAGGCTTGGTAGTACTGTGCTCAAGATGGTTGCAGTATCAGAGCCATTTTATGGCTTCTCTATCATTGTCGAGGGCTTTATGCAGGGAGTGGGAAAGACCAAGCTTCCTTTTGTATTCAATATTGCTGGAATGTGGGGAATTAGAATTCTTGGAACGTTCATATGCACTCAGATTCTATCTATGACTTTAGTTTCTGCCTGGGGTGCAATGATAGCCCATAACATGCTTTTATTCCTATTATTCATGATTGTTTACATCAAGGGGCTATGGAATCCCCTTAGATCTTAAATAAAAAAGAAATTCAAAATCTAAAATAAAACCTAAAATTGTGCAAAAAAGCTGTAGATTTCCAGCTTTTTGCTTTTCTTAAGCAAGGTAATATTTATCAATTGAAGCACAAATTTATGCTTTATACGTTTATTTAGAAAAGTAAGTTTTCAGTAAACATAAAGCGCTTTGTTGGTATGTTTTTATGAGCCTTGAATCCTAGTTCATAGAGGGAAGAGATATTGTAATCTGCTTCCCTTATTGATTTTTCAGAGACGCATACAGTCTTAATGCCAAGCTTGGACACAGTCTTGATTACAGGCTCTGAATTGTCGATTAGAATGCATTGATTCCTATCCATTCCAAAGTCTTCTGCAATGATTTCATAAAGATGCTTATCTCCCTTTGACACTCCCAGACTTCTTGTGTTGTACCACTTGTCTATCTGTAGTTCTTTGGCGAATTTCTTCTTTGCTAGTTCTGATAGCGCAAGATTTGTATTTGCTATGGCAACGACATAATAGCCTTTGCTATGCATTGCCTTTACGCCTTCTATTGCTCCTGGCATTAAGGCTGCATCTTTTTCAAAATCTGCAAGAGCAAAGCGTCCCAACTTAATTGTAAGTTCTGTATGCGTAAATGGAACTCTATGGTAATCCAGCAGAGAGTCCATTATTCTAACAGCGTCTGTTTCATTGTATATTGGGGACTTAAGATCTTTAAAGGCGATATTAAGTTCGGAAAGAAGACTTGATATGGCAGTCTTCCATACGGCGGATGTATTGATTAGAGTATCTGAAAGGTCAAAGATTGCAATTCCCTTTTCCAATGGGCTTCCTCCTTGACCTTAAAAATAATAATAAAAGAATGAATCGGCAAGCTTAATCTATCTTTCTTTTTGCACTATAACTTGATATGTCAAATGCAAATACAGCAGTTCCTGCTAGGCTACCTTCTGGGAATTCGAACTCTCTTTTTGCAGCTCTTCTCATCAGGGTGTTCATCGCTCTGCCTTTTTCCCTGTGCTCTATGATTTCCCTAGCATTTCCGAAGCCAATGAAAGACTCGAAGAAGCTGGTCCAGGTAGATCCATCCTCAGAACCATGATAGCCATTGAAGCTGGTGATGGAGATGGATACAGGGATGCCTTTTCTGAAGGCATCAACCTTTCTTCCCTCCATTGCCGAATGCACATAGAATGTAAAGATGCCATCCTTTTCCTCATATCCATAGTTTAGAGGAAGAGAGTATGGGCCATTCTCGTCTGTTAGGGCAACGGTCAGAAAAGTTCCTTTTTCAACAATTGCCTTGATGTCTTCAAAATTAGTAATTTCTCTATCTTTTCTTCTCATAGCAATAAGAAAAGGGGCCGAAGCCCCTATGTTCAATTAGATTAATAAATCTGAATATGCCTTAAGCACTTCATCACCTTCGCAACCGGCAAGAACCTTCTTTGCAAGTACCTTTCCAAGCTGTACGCCTTCCTGATCGAAGGAGTTCAGGTTCCAAATGAAGCCCTGGAACATGACCTTGTTTTCGAAGTGAGCGAGAAGTGCTCCGAGAGCCTCTGGTGTAAGCTCATTTCCATAGATGAGAGAGCTAGGTCTTTCTCCATCGAATTCCTTGTTTGGATTAGCGTCGCTCTTTCCAAGTGCGAAAGCAACAATCTGTGCTGCGAGGTTTGCATTGAGCTTTGTCTGGCTGTAGGATCCAGCTGTTACGATATCTTTCTTGTACTGGCAGTTCTTGAAGCCAATGAACTGGAGTGGAATGATATCTGTTCCCTGATGCAGAAGCTGATAGAAGCTGTGCTGGCCATTTGTTCCTGGTTCACCGAAGATTACAGGTCCTGTTACGTAAGATACCTTATTGCCGAAGCGATTTACATGCTTTCCGTTTGATTCCATATCGAGCTGCTGAAGGTGAGCTGGGAATCTTGAAAGAGCCTGTGAATAAGGAAGGATGGCTGTTGCTGGATACTCAAGTACGTTTCTGAGGTAGAAACCAATGAGTGCATCCATTAAAGCGCCATTCTTTTCAATATCCTTCTCTAGAGCAAGAACATCTTCTTCATGTGCACCGTCGAGGAACTTCTTGAATGTGTCATAGCCGAATGCGAGTGAGAGAACTACGCCACCAACAGCACTTGTTGATGAATATCTTCCACCGATATAGTCATCGATGAAGAATGATGCGAGCATTGACTTGTCGCTTGCAAGAGGGCTTGTCTTTGATGTTACTGCAACCA
>JAGBWX010000097.1 GCA_017629575.1 Spirochaetales bacterium
ACCACGTGGCGAAACAATAGAGATATATCCCGCTTACTTGGAGATGGCATTTAGAATTTACCTCGATTGGGATGAGATTAAAGAAATTGCATGGTTTGATCCTCTTACAGGTGAAAAGAGGGAGTATGTGGACTCTGTCACCCTATATCCTGCAAAGCAGTTCGTAATGCCTCAGGCTCAGATTGATAGAGCAATTGACCTTATCAATGAGGAGAAAGAGGAACGTTACCAATATTTCCTTTCAAATGGACAGTATGTAGAGGCTGAAAGGATTAAAAGCAGGGTCGAATATGATCTGGAGATGCTTCAGGAAGTAGGATATTGTTCAGGCATTGAGAACTATTCAAGACCACTTACTGGCAGAGCTCCTGGAGAGCGTCCTGCCGTTCTTTTGGATTACTTCCCAGATGACTTTGTTACCTTCATCGATGAATCACACGTAACGATTCCTCAAATCGGTGCGATGTACGAGGGCGATAGGTCTCGTAAGCTCAATCTAGTCAACTATGGCTTCAGACTCCCCTCTGCTTTAGACAATAGACCTCTGAAGTATGATGAGTTTGATCAGAAGGTTGGACAGAGAATCTATGTTTCTGCAACTCCAGGCCCAAGAGAAAAGGCTGAGTCGATCCAGGTTGTTGAGCAGCTTATTAGGCCAACTGGTCTTCTTGATCCTATTATTGAGGTTAGGTCTACAGAAGGTCAGATGGAAGATCTCTATGGTGAGATCAGAAAGACTATTGCCAAGGGTGAGCGTGTTCTTGTTACAACATTGACAAAAAAGATGGCAGAGGATCTTTCTGACTATCTTGCTAATATGGATTTGAAGGTTCAGTACCTTCACTCTGAAGTAGATACAATCGAGAGAGTAGAGATTCTTAGAGACCTCAGAGCTGGTAAATATGATGTTCTTGTTGGCATCAACCTTCTTAGAGAGGGATTAGACCTTCCTGAGGTATCTTTGGTTGCAATTCTCGATGCAGATAAAATTGGCTTCTTAAGAAGCGCAACTTCTCTCATCCAGACAATTGGTCGAGCTGCAAGAAATGCTGACGGCAGGGTAATAATGTATGCCGACCACATGAGTGCTGCGATGGCAGAGGCCATTGAGGAAACAGAGCACAGAAGAGAAGTTCAGATGGCATATAACGAGGCACATGGCATCACGCCTAAGACAATCAAGAAGGCAATTGAGAACATCCTTGAGCGTCAGCTTGAAAATAGTCAGGAGATTGCCAAGGAAGACGTTAAGATTGTTCGTTCTGCATATAATCTTCTCGTTGAAAAGGATAGGAAGAAGTACATTAAGGACCTTGAAAAGCGCATGCTTGAATATGCAAAGAATCTTGAATTTGAGAAGGCTGCAACACTTAGGGATGAGATTGAAGCAATTAAGAAGCAGTATATCAGCTGAATAGGATAACATCCTTCTTCGATAGTGTAATCTCAGGCGTTGCCTTTACAAGCATATCTTTTTCCATATTTCTCATAAGCTCTTGATAAATCCCATAAATGGAAATTGGTTTTCTTCTTGTGATGCTAAAAGAGGAGAAATCAAAGCCCATTGCTTTCAAAAAGTGGTAAGAGAAGAAGCCGAAATATCTTTGTTCTTCCGCTCCAAAGTTATAGTTGTCATAGGATGATTGATTGCTTCTTGCTGCTGCAAAGATATAAGTCTGTGCAATCTTCTCGCCACGTTTAAATGATTTTTTGAATGACTCAAACATAGATGTTCCTTCAAGTCTGCTATCGTGAAAGACATAACCACTATGAAGGCTGTTGTTTTGCACAAAGCTTCCCGAGTGGCAAGAATCTAATATGGCAAGTTTTGTTCCACTTCTATAATCATCAGACAAGAAGTAGAGTATTTCGTCCTTATTTACCAAAACAAGCTTATCTCTATGCATTCCTGCTGCAAGGTTTCCATCTATATCGCCATGGCCACTGGAGTGGAATATGAGAAGGTCGTTTTTCGTTGTCTTTATAGATGCAAGGAATTCAGATACATCCCACATCGACCAATCTTTCTCTACAGTTGTTCCTTCATAGGGTTTAAATTCAAGCTTTTTGGTGTATCTGCGTCCCACAGTACCATCTTCTTTCATGAAGTAGACTGTCGCATCTTTCAATTCATTAGCAAACACCGGATTGGTGGAGTAGTAGGACCTCATGTTCTCGCATCTGAACAGGTGTATTTCTGCTTTATCAGATAAAGACCTTATAGTTTCTATAAAAGCAGCTTGGTCATTTAGCGTGTTGGGAAGAATGCCTGCAGCAGAACACTCAGAGTAGTCTGATGCAACGCTGATGACTATTGCCCTTCCTCCTGCAATATCATTAGTGCATGAGATCAGGGCTATTGATAGGATAATGAGAGAAATCAACTTCATCAAAGTATGGCCCTGATTCCAATGCCTGAGCCTATAGAAAGCTCTTCATTCATAATGTAAAGATTAATTGGGAATGTAAGGCAAAGGGATGAGTTGATAAAGTAGCTATATTCAGCTTCTGCACCGCCAAATAGCTCTCCTGCGAATATGGAACTATAGTGGCAATATCCCCAAAAGAGGGATAGTGAGATCATATGGTCTTTTAGAAACATATAGCCATATCCGGCTGAAAGTCCTATTAAGTTTCTTTTATGTATGAACTGTCTTTCCTTGACGGTGGAGTTGGGGGAGTGTGATATCAATATTGATGCGTGCGCCGAGTGTCTGTTTCCAATTTTCCATCTAAGGATTGAAAACTCACCCTTAATTGAGAATGAACCATGAATCAATTCATCAGATATATTTACACTTGGCTCTATAGATAGCTCAACAGATGGCCTATATGCAGAAAATAGACTAGAAAGCGAAAGGATTAAAAAAATAGATAATAGAAGTCTTTTCATAATTCCTCCTACTATCTATATCTGAATATCAATCGATTTTGCTATTTATCCATAAATCTTAAGCATGACTCTAGAATCATTATGGAGACAATCTTCTTTCTAGGCTTTAGGATTGAGGTTGCTAGAATTGGGTTTCCATCAAACTCTAGACCTAGGGTGTATGTTGCTCCATTGAACTCAGCAGAAAGCACAGTTACATTGTTAAGAACGATGTGCGCAGGATATAGGTCTGGGCTTATAGGTTCTTCAGATACTGTTGCATGCTCAGGTCTGAAGAAGATGTAGCCATTCTTGTTTTCATAAATCAGAGAAGCTGGCAAAGAAGTTCCGTCTCCAGTGAAATAAGCAGTGAATAGAGCCTCTGGCTTTGTGTAAAGATCTTCTGCTGTTCCCATTTCAACTGACTTTCCTTCATTCATCACAAGGATTCTATCTGAGATTGCAAAAGCTTCTTCTCTATCGTGGGTGACATAAATCATCGTAATGCCCATGATTTCCTGAACATTCCTGATTACGCTTCTCAATCGCTTTCTCAGCGGGGCATCAAGTGCAGATAGAGGCTCATCGAGAAGCAATATGCTAGGCTCTGCAGCAATTGCTCTTAAGAGAGCAACGCGCTGTGCCTCTCCACCAGAGAGCTTGGTTACATTTCTTTTCTCATATCCTTCTAGGCCAACAAGCTTCAAAAGCTCTGCTACTCTTTCCTTTCTCTTTTTCTTGTCTTTCTCCTTCATTCCATATTCGATGTTCTTTGCAACGTTCATGGAAGGGAAGAGAGCATAGTCCTGAAATACCATTGCAGTATTTCTTTTCTGTATTTCTAGATTTGTTATATCCTCTCCAGCAAGATATATAGTGCCACTGTCACATTTTTCAATGCCTGCGATTATGGAAAGTGTTGTGGACTTTCCAGAACCAGATGGCCCAATTACAGATAAAAGCTCGCCTTTCTCGATTGAGAAGGATAGATTCAGTTCAAATTCCTTATACTTTCTCTTTACGTCGACAAGTTCAAGATAAGCCATCGTTATTTCCTTTTTCTCCAATCAAGAAGAAGATGAGAGCTCCAAGGAGCAATATAGTTCCAAGTGCAGATGCTCCCTGGTAGTTGTATGAGCCAATCATTCTATATAGCAGGATAGGGATAGTATCTACGCGACCTTCTGCTAAAGTCAAGGTTGCATGTACCTCTCCCAAAGAGAGTGCAAAGGCTCATGCGAACGCCTTTCTTCTGTATGGTGCAAGTAGAGGTCTTTCGACTTTTCTAATAGTCTTTCTCTCGCTTGCTCCCATTGTATATGAAGCAAGAATTAGGGAGGATGGGATTCTCTTTGCCCCTGGAAGCATTGTTCTAACTGCAAATGGCAGTGCAATAACCAAATGCGCCATCAATACCATTAAATACGAGATGTATAAGCTATTGCTGCTAATATATGACGAAACGAAAGAGAAGCCAAGACCAAGGGTTACAGAGCCTGTAGCAAGTGGAAGTGATGATAGAATCGGCAAAGTTTTTGCATTGTTTCTTGCTGCATGAAGCACTATTGATTCTGCAAGCCTTGATGAAAGGATTGCGGCTAAAAAGGCAATTGCCAAGCTATTTACGATTGCAACCTTAGATGAAGACTGCAGACCCACCTTTGAGTTTGATATATCACTCCAAGCTTTTAGCGTGAACTCGCCAGACTTGGTGAAAAATGCTCTATATAAAATCGAAAGGAGTGGTGGAAGAATGAAAAGGAGAATGAGAAGGGTTATGAAGAAAGCCTTCAAGAGCTTTCCTTTGCGTGCCTTAATTAGAGTTTTTGAAGTTCTTCCAGTCTTCTTTATTCTGCTTCCTCCACTGAGAATCAGGAGGAACAGAAGATTGACTATGAATACGAATATTGACAGGGCTGCAGATGATGCAGGATTCAAGTCTGTATATGTTCTCTTGTAGATTTCAGCCTCCAAAGTGTAGTAGCTAGGCTTTCCTCCAAGAACCAAGACAATCATGAATGATGAGAAGCAGAAGAGGAATATCAGTGAAAATGCCGATACTATTGTTCCCTTGAGCTTAGGAAGTGTTACAGATAAAAAGGTTTTGACTTTTCCCTTTCCCATCATGTATGAGGCAAGTTCTTCTCTATCGGAAAGAGAAGACCAAGCGCCAGTGATCAATGATAGGGCAACAGGGAAATTAAGATATACATGGGCAAGGATGATTGCTCCATAGGAATAGAGAACTTTAATGCTTTCAATTCCAAATTGGTTGAGAATGCTATTTAGAACGCCATTGTTGCCATAGAAGATTACGAATCCAAGAACAGCAAGAATTGATGGCATTGTAAAGGATAGGGCAGAAAGCGCTAATAAGAGCTTTCTTCCTGGAAATGTGTATTTGCCAAGAAATGCAGCAAATGGCAGTGCCAGCAAAATAGATATTGCTGCCGAAAGTAAGGCTTGGCCGGCAGAGAAGCCAAGGAGTCTGTAGGTATAGCTATCTTTGAATACCTCAAGAAGAGCCTCTGCACCATTTTCAAAGGCTCTGAGGAAAATTGATGCAAGTGGGAGTATATACAAGAGAGCCAGCACGAAAATCGCGGGCAAAGAACGCCTTAAATATATATTCCCATTCTTAGCCATCAGTTAGTCATCACCTCTGTCCAGGATGCAAGAATCTCATTGGTCTTTTCTTCTCCCAAAGAGCCGCTCTTATACATTTTAGCAGGTTTAGGTGCGTAGTCAAAAGCATCTGGAAGAATTGTTTCATTGTTTGCAGGATACATTGAGTTCAGAACAGCAATATCTGTCTGGCCTGATGATAAGACGAAGTCAATGAATGCTTTTGCCTCTTCCTTCATTGAGCTGTTTTTGAGAATGCCAACGCCCTCAATGGTTGCCTGATGACCGTCCTCAAAGAGTATTGCTTCATAGCGAGTTGTATCTTCATTCATTACGTGATATACAGGGCTTGTTGTATAGGAAAGAACGATTGGAGCTTCGCCCTCTGTGAAGAGACCATAAGCTGAAGACCAGCCAGATGCAATTGTAAGAGCTCTTTCTTCCATCTTTTCCCACCAATCAAGGTAGTCATCTCCGAACTCGTTGTAGCTCCACATCAACAGGCCCATTCCAACAGAGCTTGTTCTTGGATCGATGAGAATAACCTTATCCTGATATTCCTCACCTACGAGATCCGCAAGGCTTGTTGGCTTTCTGATGCCGCTTTCACTGTCGTATACGAATGCGAATGTGCCGTAATCAAAAGGAAGAAGTCTATGCTCTTCGTCAAATTCCAGTTCATCATCTATAGAAGCAAGCATAGGTGAGTTATAGCTATCTAATAGAGGGTAAATCTTCTCTGCAATATCGTCTGAGATGCCAAGTACAACGTCTGCAGGGCATTTGTCGCCCTCGAGGATTATCTTGTTGAGCATCTCTACAGCGTCACCTGCAGATACAATTTCAATTTCAATGCCGGTTTCTTCTGTGAATGCAGGTATTACTGAAACACCAGGACCCCAGTCTGAGCAGAATGTGTCATATGCATATACGACTAATTTCTTTTCTGTAGCTGCTGATTCCTTTGCGCCTTCGGCAGAAAGGGAAAAAACTGTGAGCAGAACTACTAATAATGCGAATGCTTTCTTCATGAAGCACCTCCTAAAATGTAATTCTGTCCAAGGGAAAATGGTGTTGATACTGTCGCTCCCTACGCTGGTACTAACCAGATCAGGTTCGAGGGTATGATCTCAGGCATATGCCACCCCTAGACAGTCATTAGATAACATAAATGCAGATTTTTGTGAACAATAGCTTAGCCCAAATAAAGACAAATCGTTTATCATTTGCTTATGAGACCACTTTGCACACTTTCTGAAGCACGAGAATTAGACCATCATCTTATAGAGAAGTACAGCCTTGATGAGACTTCATTGATTAATGGTGCGGCAAGAGAGGCTTATGATGCTGTGAGAGATCATTTGCTTTCTAAGCGTGTTCTATTCCTCATCGGTCCAGGAAATAATGGCTCCGATGGTCTTGAGATGGCGCGACTGCTATCTAGAGAGAATCAAAAAGTATCTATCTTCTATCTAACAGAGAGGGGGAATGAAGAGAATCTAAAAAGACGAGAGGCTCTCTCTTATTTAAATCGCGCCTTCGAGATCAGAGGCTACGACGTAATAGTGGATGCTCTTTTTGGATTTTCTTTCCATGGCGATGTCGAAGATGATTTATACGAAGTAATCAATGAGGTAAACAACTCTGGAAGCTTTGTAATCTCTATAGATGTTCCATCTGCATCGCTTGTCAGAGCAGACATTACAGTATCTTTAATGTGCCATAAGCTGAATCTCTATCATCCAATGACTAGATCGAGGTCTGGCAAAATCATATTGAGAAACCCAGGCTTTCCCGAGTCTGAGCTTGAAAAGAGCGCAAGCAGTACATATTTAATTGAAGATGGAGATATTTGCCTCAACAAGCTATCGATTGATGACTATAAGAATACTAGAGGCCATGTTGCAGTTCTTGGAGGATCTGAAAAGTATCCAGTAGCTCCAATATTGGCTTCTTTAGCGGCAATCCATAGTGCAGCGGGGCTCATCACTTTAGTTTCTGAAGACTCTGTGTTGGACAAGACTTTCAAGCACTATCCTTCTTTGATCCTTGCCAACAATTTAGAAGCCCTTGAACGATATTCTTCAATTGCAATTGGTCCGGGGTGGGATTCTGGAAATGAAAAACTTTTGGATCAGGCAATTGAAAGCGGAAAGAATATAGTAATAGATGCTGATGGCATAAAACTCTTGAAGAATAAACATCTATCTTGGCATGGTGTAATCACACCTCACTTGGGTGAATA
>JAGBWX010000098.1 GCA_017629575.1 Spirochaetales bacterium
CAAAACCATGCCTTTTTGTTATTTCTACAACATATCTAATATTATCTTTTTATATTTAAACGAATTATTAATATTAAACTTTATAATTTCAATTAGTTTACATAAATTTGTAATAAAAATTTTTGCAATTTTTTTGTATTTTTATGCAAAAACCAGTTGACCATTGCATAAGAAAAGACGATTATAGTGCCATCAATAGAAAAATTTGTATCGAAAGGAGATTTAGATATGAAAAAGTTATTCACAGTTATCGCACTCGTTCTTTTATTCGCAGCTCCTGTATTCGCAAACGGCGCACAGGAATCAGCAAACAAGGTTTATAAGGTTGCAGCAAACGCAGAGTGGCCTCCATTCGAATTTGTAGATGAATCAGGTGAAATCGTTGGCTTCGAGATGGACCTCGTAAGGGCTATCGGCAAGGCAATGAACGTAGAAATCGAAATCCAGAACGTAGCTTGGGATGGTATCTTTGCAGGTCTTCAGACAGGTATGTATGATGCAGTAGCTTCAGGCGTTACAGTTACAGAAGAAAGAAAGGAATCAATGGATTTCACAACTCCATTCGTAACTCTCGACCAGGCTATCCTCGTTAAGGTTGGCGGCCCAGAATATAAGAATGAAAAGGATCTTGCTGGCAAGAAGGTTGGCGTTCAGAACGGAACAACAGGTCACTTCGCAGTACAGGATGCAGGCATTAAGGACATCAAGAACTTCGACAACATCCCAGACGCAGTTCTCGACCTCGCAAACGGCAACATTGATGCTGTAGTATGTGACTCACTCGTAGCTAACGACTACGTTCTCACAAACGATCAGTTCAAGGGCACTCTCGTAGTAACAGGTCACCTCGAAAACACAGATGTTGAAGACATCGCTATGTGTACAACAAAGGGCAACCCATTCCTCCAGATCCTCGAAGAAGGCTACCAGAAGTGTCTCGCAGACGGAACAGTTGACGCTCTCAAGGCAAAGTACAACATCCTCTAGGATTAAATATCAGAGAAGTAAGAAGGCCAGGTTCCCTGACCTTCTTTTTCTCTTAAAAATACCTTTCTAGGAAGAAGAAAATGGAAGAAAAAAACAAGAATACAGAAGAAGGAATCAAGAAGGAGTACCTCAAGAAGAAGCCAGTCTCCGTTGAAGCTCATCAAATTCCTACACTGTCAATGACAGATGGCGTTCTCATTCCAAACAAGAAGAACAAGCATATCGTAACAAGCTGGAGAATCACATTCTATGGAGCAATCATCCTGCTTGCATGCCTCTGCCTTTTTGTTACTAAGACAAACAGCAAGGGTGTAACAACACATCCATATTGGGAAATCTTCAAGTTCACTATCCAGGGTGCACCTACTACATTCCAGGTAACAATCTTTGCAATCATCGGTGCAGTCATCATCGGTACTGCAACAGGCCTTGGCTCTGTTTCAAAGAATAAGATTGTCAATGGAATCTGTGGCATCTATGTAGAGCTCATCAGAGGTATCCCACTTCTCGTACAGCTCATGTTCCTCTACTTTGCACTTGGATCAATCATCCACCTCGAAGGCATTGTGGCTGCAATCATTGCATTCTCAATCTGCTTCGGTGCATATATGGGAGAAATCATCAGAGCTGGTATCCAGTCTATTCCTAAGGGCCAGATTGAGGCAGCTAAGGCATTGGGCCTCACAAAGTCACAGGTCTTCTGGTATGTAACACTTCCACAGACAATCAAGGTTGTTCTTCCTGCAATCGGCAACGAGTTCATCTCAATGCTCAAGGATTCATCCCTTGTTTCAGTTCTCGCTCTTTCAGATATCCTCAAGAGAGGCAGAGAATATATCTCAAGAACATTCATGTCTCTTGAAACAATGCTCATTGTTGCATTGATCTATCTCATCTTCACCCTCATCCTTTCAAAGCTCGTTGGAATGATGGAGGAAAGGCTGCACAAGAATGGCTAAGATTGAAATTAAAAACCTAAACAAAGATTACGAAAACAACGATGGATCAATCCTCCATGCTGTTAAGAACGCTTCCCTTACAGTCAATGATGGTGAGGTAGTTGTTATCATTGGACCTTCAGGCTCTGGAAAGTCCACACTTCTCAGAACTGTCAACTCTCTTGAGAAGGCACAGGGCGGTCATATCATCATCGATGGTGTTGATATCATGGATCCATCAACAGACCTCAGAAAGATTAGAGAAGAAGTTGGTATGGTATTCCAGTCATTCAACCTCTTCCCACACCTCACAGTTCTTGACAACATCACTCTTGCACCAATGAAGGTAAAGAAGATGAAGAAAGCTGAGGCAGAAAAGCTTGCTATGGAGCTTTTGAAGAGGGTTGGTCTTGAAGACAAGGCTAAGCAGAGACCTGGACAGCTTTCAGGTGGACAGCAGCAGAGAGTTGCTATTGCGAGATCTCTTGCAATGAAGCCTAAGGCAATGCTCTTCGATGAACCTACATCTGCTCTCGACCCAGAGATGATCAAGGAAGTACTCGATGTAATGGTCGAGCTTGCAAAGGAAGGCATGACAATGCTTCTCGTAACTCACGAAATGGGCTTTGCGAAGGCTGCTGCAAACAAAGTTGTATTCATGGATGGAGGAGAAATCATCGAAACAGGAACTCCTGACGAGATGTTTGAAAATCCAAAGAGTGAAAGAACTAAGGAATTCCTCAACCACATCCTATAAACGAAAATTGGGCTGCATCAAACTGCAGCCCTCTCTTTTACCCTTTCACATCAGCTATCAAATCTGTCTTGAGGATTCTGGCAATAACCTCGGCAACACGATCTGGAGATTCTGCCATGCCCATGTCCATCCAGTTTTCAAATAATCCCGATACGCCATATAGATAGAATCTAACAACGAAGTCACGGTCAGCATTCTTGATTGTGCTGTACTTTGGGGTGCGTTCAATCAGATTATCTATGAGGTTGTACAAGCTATCCTCTACTGCTCGCATGAACTGCGCTCTTGAAGAAGAATGCATGATTGCCAGCATATACTGTCTATGGTTGTAGACATATATGAGCAACTCCAAAAATCCATCATTATCTTCTGCTGTGTATCCAGCTCCATTATAGATTTTTTCTATAGCTTCTTTGACGCAATAGACGATCATATCATCTATGTTTCTGTAGTGATAGTAAAATGTATGTCTGTTGACGCCAGCCTTATTGGCAACATCAGCAACTGTAATCTTGGAAAATGGTCTCTCTTCCAAAAGAGCGGAAAAAGCATTTTCAAGGGCCTTCTTAGTAATCTTAGACAAAACAAACTCCAAATCGCATTTTTGAAAGGCAAAAGGATTCAGCTGACATTCTCTTCTATGTTCAGCAATAGTTCATCGACATTAATTGGATCACTTAAGAACAGGTCCAGACCCATCTCTCTAGCATAGCCAAAATCTCCCTTAAACTGAGGATCGGCATATGCAAAAATATGAACTTTGCCTGCGTCTTCCCTATCAAGCTTTCTGATTCTTCTTGCCACTGACCAACCATCAACCCTCTGCATTTGGATATCAATCAAAACGACAGAAATCTCACCTATATCAGATGAGGAAAAAAGGTTAAATGCACGTTCGCCAGTATTTACGACAATGGTCTCATACCCTTCAATGCAAAGAATTTCAGTCAGAATCCTTGCGTTGAGTTCATTGTCAACTGCAATTAAAATCTTGCCCACTTAGTGCCAAACTCCTTCAAGAAGTCATGGCGCCCCTGTACAATACATACAAAATGCTGTGCATCTCTCCACTTATGCACCACATTGACAATTCAATCTTATCATTTGCAACAGGGTATGTACAATTAATATATTCAAGAACCTAAACAAAATACATTTTGTGGTCAATTTGTTTAGCATTTTTCTTTTATAGGGCCTCCAATGGTGACAAACCCAAAAATAATGGCTATCATGTTCTAGTCCTCAGAGGGAGTAGCAGGCGGTGCATATAAGAGCCGCAGCAAGTCAACAGACTGGATTTTTCCTGGCTTGCTTTAATTTGCGAGACTCGTGGATAGCAGATGCTATCCCTCTGTCTCGTCAGACCCAAGATAACATCTGCAAAACAAATTATGGAGTGTAGTTTATGGGTTTTGATGTCGCCTTCTTCGTTCAAAGCTTTTTGCTTGGTACAGGACTAGCTATGGATGCTTTCTCCGTTTCAATGGCCAACGGTCTTAATTACCCCTGTATCAGTAAATTCAAGTCATTCAGAATAGCATTCATCTTTTCAACATTTCAGGGAACAATGCCACTAATTGGCTGGTTCTGCGTATCAAAGATGGCTGAAACATTCTCATTCATCCAGCCAATAATCCCTTGGGCTGCGCTCATACTTCTTTCCATCATTGGAATTTCAATGATTAAGGAAGGAATGAATGGCAAATGCTGTGAAGAAACACATGTCAAAGGATTGGGGTTTGCAGCCCTCTCTGTACAGGGCATAGCAACATCAATAGATGCCCTCTCTGCAGGCTTCACAATCGCTTCTTACAGTACAGGCTTAGCTCTAGTTGCTTCTCTAATCATTGGAGTTGTAACACTGGTTTTATGCTTCTTTGGCGTTGAGATTGGAAAGAAATTTGGAACAAAACTTGCAGGAAAATCATCAATCTTAGGAGGAATCATCCTTCTTTTAATCGGTGCAAAGATCTTTATCTCAGCACTTTAATGCCTTAATCGATACAAAAAAAAGACTAGGTTCAAAAGCCTAGCCTTTTTTAATTATGGTGCTAATCAAGCAACTGCCACCTTCTTTCCTCTCTTGTAATAGTAGAAGATGCTGAACAGAAGCATTGCTACCAATACAATATTCAGCATTGTAGAGGTGAAACTGTTCTCTGGTA
>JAGBWX010000008.1 GCA_017629575.1 Spirochaetales bacterium
AAATAGCACAAAACCAGTGTTGGTAGACTTCTGGGCTCCATGGTGCGGGCCATGTAGAATGGTATCTCCAGTCGTTGATGAAATAGCAGAAGAGAGAAATGACATCAAGGTTTGCAAGGTTAATGTAGATGATGAATCATCACTAGCATCAGAGTATGGTGTGATGAGCATCCCAACATTGGTTGTCTTCAAAGAAGGCAAGGTCGTTAAACAGAGTATAGGAGCAAAACCAAAGAACCAGATTTTAGCAATGATTTAATAATAGACATAAACACTTTTCCTCCCTAAAGAGCTGCCAGAGATGGCGGCTCTCGTTTTTTTTTGATCCTTTTGTGTTTGCCTAGCTCCTTCTTATGTGACGTAATCACGGAAGACAATTACTTTCAGTGTTATCGTGTTGATATAAAAAGGAGAATTAATATGAATACAGTAAAAATAAATATCGTTAAATCTATAGAGGCATTGGCTGATTATCTATATTACAAGCTTGTTGGATGTGATGGCTCTCTTATATAGTTCGTGAAGATGCTATAATATTTATTTAAGGTGGAAATATGAAAAACAGAATCATTGCAACATTTATTGTACTCATCTTCGCACTCGCTTCAGTGTATGCATCAAGTGCGGATGTCCAGACAGTTGAGTTCCCTAATATCACAGTATTCGACAAGGATGGCAATGTGGTTAATCTTACAGATTTCAGAGGTAAGCCAGTAGTCCTTAATTTCTGGGCTTCTTGGTGTGGTCCTTGCAAAAACGAAATGCCAACCTTTGATGAAGTATATAAAGAGGTTGGCAATGATGTTTACTTTGTCATGGTTGATATGACTGATGGCGTAAGAGAGACTGTAGAATCAGGCTCTGCCTATGTTGAAAAAATGGGATATTCGTTCCCAGTTTATTATGATACAGCCCAAAATGCAGCATACACGCTAGGCATAAGCAGCATCCCAATGACAATCTTCTTGGATGCAAAGGGCCATGGTGTTACATATTATATCGGTGCATTGAACAAGGATGCTCTTTTATATGGAATCGATGTAGTAAAGAATCATAAGTGATGAAGAACTCCCAATTTTGCACTCCGAGGTGGATAGCAGAATTGGGAGTTTTTAAGAACAGATGCTTCTAGCTTAAGAATAATAGGATTATTCTTCAGCGTCAGAATTCCAAAAAAGATCGTCGAGTGTCTTGTCCAAGGCTCTGCATATTGCAATGCAGAGCTTTATTGTTGGATTGTAGTCACCCTTTTCAATGGCGTTAATAGTTTGCCTGGAGACACCAACAACATTGCTGAGGTCTTCTTGTGACATATCTTTCATCGCTCTTGCGGCTTTTAGCTTAAGATTCTTCATCTAATTTCTCTCTTTTTACATCTAATCTTTCTTTTATCAATATTTCACAGACCAGTATAAGCATTAAAAGTCCGCATAGGAGATTTATGGCTTTAACAGATAGTAGACCGTTCTCAATGAGTTCTCCTCTGAATATATTAATGATACTAGCTGCAAGATTCACTATGCCAATCACAATGAATATGATTTTGGTTCTGATTGGTCTCTCATTTGTAGAGATATAGCAATCGCTGAAGATTGCATGAGTTGCAAAAGAGAAAGCACCCAAAAAGATAATGATGAAACTTCCAACGCCAGGAGCAAATGGCATCCCATTTTCCAATAAGACATCCATGCATAAGAAAATGCAAGAAAAAATCATCATGGCAAAGAATCCAGTCTTGTAGGCTTTGCCCTGTTCAATTTTTTGTCTCTCATCGTAGTCTGGCTTATTGCCAAATCTATACTTACTTGTTGCCTTGATAGCGATGAAATAGATGAGTATGCCAACAATAAGACCTGTTACAATTCCTAGAAGTGTTGCTGTATTCATATCGTTCTCCTAACAACACTATAGGAGTATATTAGATAATATGTCAAGTATAATATACATTAAATTAATTATAGGAGACTTTTTATTCAGATAACTCTTCTAGCTTATCTATATCTGTAATATCTATTGTCCCTCTTGATAGGGAAATAGCGCCTTCTCCCTGTAGATATTGCAATGTCCTTGTAACAACTTCTCTAGCAGTCCCAAGATGGTTCGCAATCTGTTCATGAGTAATTTTGAGCTTCATGCTGTCTTCGATTCTTGTCTCCTCAACTAGGAATGCAGATACTCTCTTGTCCATGCTCTTGAACATGATTTCATTCAAAAGCCACATGACAGTTGTGAATCTGCTTGCCATAAGGCTGTTTGTATAGTTTGCAATTGGAGCAGACTCATCCATGAGAGCTTTGTAGACGTCAGCATTGATTACCCAGTATTCAGAATCCTTTTCTGTTTCGATCATCAAGTCCATCTGAAGGTCATGCATCATGCAGGATGCAGAGAATAGGCAGATGTCGCGCTCAAACAGGCGATAGAGTGTAAACTCTCTTCCTTCTTCGGAGTAGCTGAATATTCTCAGCTGTCCAGATTTGACAAGAACCAATCCAAGACAGCTATCGTTGCCGTGGAGAAGGGTCTTCTTTTTTGTCTTTCTGAAGTCAGCTGCTCTATAGAGCTTTAGTTTCTGGCCATTGTCCAATTTGTCCCAGAAGGGAAAGTATTCCTGAATATCGCTTGTTTCCATAGTTTTGATGATACTACTAAATCTTTGTAATTTGCAAAGATTATGCTCAAAAAGAAAGAAGCTCCGGAATCGAAGCTTCTTGTGAGTTAGCTATTATGCGTAAATTATCTAGCAGCTTTGAAGATGTTGTACATATCTTCTGGTGTGAGAGTCTTGAAGGAGCCAAGAGTTCTCTTGCCGAAGTAGGATGCACTTTCTGCAAGCTTTCTATATTCTTCTTCAGTTGGGTCAATGCCAAGCTCTCTGAGATTTGTTGGCATGTTGATTTCCTTGAAGTAGTTCTCCATATAGTCAATTGCCTTGAGTGCATCTGCCATCTTGTCTCCGCTTTCCTCCATGTCAAAAAGGTATACACCCATCTTGACGAATCTTGAAGGATTTTCTGCGACAACATATCTTGCCCAAGTTGCCCAAATTGCAGCGAGTCCTGCGCCATGTGCTACGTCAAACATGCCAGAAAGCTCATGCTCGAGCTGATGGCAAGCCCAGTCACCTCTAACAGCATTTCCAACCTGCATGAGGCCATTGTGAGAGAGTGATCCGGCCCACATCAAATTTGCTCTAGCATCGTAATTATCTGGTTCTTCGAGCGCGAGGATGCCAGCTTCCATTACTTCTTTGACAAGTGCAAGAGAGAGTCTATCTGTAAGTTCAAGAGTATCGCCTGCGTGGAAGTATCTTTCGATTGTATGCATCATGATATCTGCAGTACCGCAGCTTGTCTGATATGGAGAAACTGTGTATGTAAGCTCTGGGTTCAAAAGTGAGAAAGCAGGGCGCACAAAGTTTGAATTGTAGCCTCTCTTGAGACCCTTTTCCTCGTTTGTGATAACAGAGCTGTCAGACATCTCCGATCCTGTTGCTGAGAGTGTAAGGATTACGCCAAGTGGAGTTGCTCCCTCTGGAACTCTTGTATATGCATAGTAATCCCAAGTATCGCCCTTTTCCTTGTCGAAAATGCCATAGCAGATTGCCTTTGCGCTGTCTACAACAGATCCACCGCCAACTGCGAGAACATAGTCAACGCCTTCTCTTCTTCCAATTTCAACACCTTCTCTAACGAGAGAGATTCTTGGATTTGGAACAACGCCGCCAAGTTCGATGTAGCTGATGCCATTCTCTTCGAGGCTATTTTCAACCTTGTTGAGAAGACCACTTTTCTTTACAGAGCCGCCTCCAAAATGTACGAGAACCTTTGTTGCGCCTCTCTTCTTCAGGATTTCACCTGCCTTGTCCTCAACACCTTTGCCGAAATAGACATGGGTAGGTGTGTAGTATTCTGTAATTGCCATTACTCGTCCTCCTTGATTATGGCTTCATGCTTAAGGCCATTGGCCTTGATTATCAGAGCCTTGTCAGCTCTGACGTGTATAAAATGTTTTGTTTTTTCGATGACATTCATCTTCGACAACCTATCATAGGAGAAGAATCCGCCATCGATTGTTGGATTGACTGTTAGATAGAAGCAGCCCCTGCTTGTCATGTTTTGGAAGAAGTGCGTCCCTTCGCTTGGTTCCACTTTCAAGTTTTCAGAGCTGGTCTCTACGATTGCCTGGACCTTCGAAATCTGTGACCATGAGCATGGAATTCCAAGCCATGGATCCGAGGAGCCAATTCTGCCAGATGCAATCAAAACATATGGTGCATCGATATTCTTGTTCAACTTTTCAAGCTCAAGAGCCATTTCCTTCATCTCAGATGGACTAAAAGCTTCTGGAATAATCGATATTATATCTTTTACCCCATTTGCGTTGCCATTTCCAAGTACTCTTTTTGCGTAGACAATAGCTTTTTTTCTATCCTCATCTGTAATGATGACGTCAGAAGAGTCAGAACCATATGTAATAGGCCTTATCTGGAGAATGGAGAAGTCTGGTTTCTTGTCTCCGGAGCGCTCTGTATTGATTGCAAACTCAATCTCAACAGGCTTTGCCATCGCTTCTGCGCCAATTTTCAGAATATCATCAACGACAGGAGCGAGAGGGAACATATCATACTTCAGCATTCCGTTGAAGGTTATTATCTTTATCCCTTCTGCTCTTGGAGATTCATTCAGGCTTCCTGTGAAAGGCTCTATTGTTGAGAATATTCCCTTCATTGCTGCTGGATGGTTTTTGAGCCAGTCTACGCTTAGTGTTATGAGGTTGTCTGAATTGGAATAAGGAGAGAACTCCTGATCAAGATTCAAGGCATAGAAGTTTTTTTGGCTTGAACTGTTCTGGGATAGATTGTTGCAAGGTTTTTTTGGCTTTGCAGGACAGAATCTGAACGCAGAGCCATCATCGACAACAGCCTTACCAAAGCCTATTGCAAGTTTGCCAACGCCATCCTCAGCCCTCTGTCCCTCTGTTGGATAGTAGTTGAGGCTTCTTGCCACTCCAGATATGTTAGGGAACCACATGTTATCATGCTTAGATCCTGTGACCTGCTGCAATATGACAGCCATCTTCTCTTCATCAAGCTTGTGGCCTGTGCTCTTCAGGTACTCCCTTGCCTCTTCAAAATATGTGGATGCCCATACTGTCTTGATTGCTGTTTCTAGTTCCTTGAATCTCTTCTCATAGCTGCCTGTGTTTGCAATCATCGATGTTTGGTAAACGCCTGCAAATGGCTGGTAATGGCTATCTTCTAGCAAGGAAGAGCTTCTGACAGACATTGGTGCTGTTACGAATTCCTATATCTCCTCAAGGTTTTCCACCAAGTCTCCTGGTAG
Organism: Spirochaetales bacterium; assembly: GCA_017629575.1. Classification (GTDB taxonomy): domain Bacteria; phylum Spirochaetota; class Spirochaetia; order Sphaerochaetales; family Sphaerochaetaceae; genus Ornithospirochaeta. The sequence continues at coordinate 5,346 of JAGBWX010000008.1, forward strand.
CTTTCCGTTGATAAAGAGATTGAGAATTTCCTTGTCTGGAAGATTTACGAATTCAAGATTTTCAAGATTGTTCAGCGCGATGAACTTGTCGAAGAACTCTGTGGATATTACGACTGTCCTAGGAATTGAGAGATAGATGTCAGGGTATTTCTCCTGCATTTTATTTGCCTTCATCTCCATGGCAATGAATGCAAGACCTCTTCCCTTTCCTCCAAGAGAGCCTTTTCCCATTCTTGAGAAGAATAGGGTGTCATCATAGTTTGTCTTTGAAAACTCTGCAATCGACCCCCTTGTTCTCTCCGCTCTGTAGTTCTTGATTGTTCTATAAAGAAGCATCCTGACTTCTTCTGGGTCCGAGTCTTCTTTGAGAACGATTGGCTTAATTGTCTTTGCAAGGTTGTAAAGAGACTGGGATCTCATCCAGCGTGAAAAGTCATTTCTCTTAGAGTGGTAAATGAAAGACTCTATAGGAATTGTCTTCATCGTATGCTGCACTTCCTTCATGTTTGTCGCAGTTGCGATGACATTCCCCGTTGCTGGATCTATGAATCTGAATGCGCCAAAGCCATAGTCCTTCTCAAAGTAGAGTCTCAGGTCTGCTTCTGTGGTGTCAGAGAGCTTCCATGTGAAATTGCATCCCATCGCTATCGCTTCATCCATGTGCCTCTTTTCTGTTGACTGTACGAGCACAGGGCATTCAGGGTTAACTTGTTTGATTTTCTTTGCAAGCTCTAGGCCCGATCTCTCTCTTCCCATAGGGGAAGGGTAGGAGACATCTGTTATGACACCTAGAATATGTGTTCTGAACTCTTGGTAGAAATCCCAAGCTTCTGTGAAGTTCTTTTTGAGAATTACTTTTGGCCTTCCCCTCATTCTGAGAGTCTTGCCCCATTCATTTAGGCCTTCCTTAATTGAGCTTCTTGTCTGTCTAATAAGCTCTGTATATAGCTTTGGAAGATAGGAAGAGATGAATCTTACAGAGTCTTCTACTAGCAGTATGCATGGAACATTTTCATTCAATGTATCGTTTAGAAGATTCATCCTATCTTCAACAAGCTTAATCATGGCAAGAAAGATGGAAGAGCTTCCTTGCCAATAGAATAGGTTGTCGATATAAGGACAATTTTCGCCTCTAAGCTCTCTTGCCTTTCTGTGGTCTGGAGATGGGGAGAGTGCGATTACTGGCATCTCTGGATATAGCGACTTTACTGATTCAGCAAGAGCCTCGACTCTATCTGAACCCAAATCAAGCATGGTAATGACTAGCTGGAATCTATTTTCCCTTAAAAGCTCCAGGGCTCTTTCTTCAGAATTTGTATGAGTTATCTTAGGAGGGGACGAAAGACCAAGCTCTGTATATTCATGATAGAGCTCTTCTTCAACTCTTCCATCCTCTTCAAGCATGAATCTGTCATAGTCAGAGCATACAAGAAGAACATTGTAAACTCTGTTTCTAATTAGGTTTGAGAATGGTAGCCAGGTCTGATCGGGAAGATACATAACTATTCTTCTTTATGCCAGCCAAGCAGGAACAAGGCGAGGTTGATTGCTGCAAGCACGAGTACAAACCAGCCAAGGAGGGTGAATACCCAATCTGCAGGAACGATTACAACAATGAGGAAAAGAAGCAAAACAGTAACGATTGCCAAAAGTGTCATCATGATTGAAGCAATTTTTTTCTTGTTCATAACTAAATTATATATATAAAAGCACAGATTTGTATATAAATCGGAAAAGAAGGGTTACTAATTCGTTCCAAAAATATTTATTTGTCTTTCTTAAAAAATCCAATTTATAGGATAAACCAATATTTTTGGCAAAAAATTAATGTAAATATAAAAAATGAAAAAATTATTAATATTTTGCGAAAAAATAATTTAAAAAAATAATGTACAAAGAATTTGTTTGACGGTTTTTGAAAGAGGTCGTAATCTAAAGTTACGAGAGGAGGATTATAATGTACGAACTCGATAAATTTATGGCAGAACTTGAGAGAAAGAATCCTGCTGAGCCAGAATTCATCCAGGCTGCTAAGGAAGTTATTGCTTCAGTTATAGATGTTGTTAATGAGAACCCTGTTTACCTTAAGAATAGAATTCTTGACAGAATCACAGAACCAGACAGAGTTATTTCATTCAAGGTTGAATGGGAAGATGACAATGGTAACGTTCAGGTAAACCGCGGTTACAGAGTTCAGTTCAACAACGCAATTGGACCTTACAAGGGCGGCTTAAGATTCCACCCATCAGTAACTCAGGGCTCACTCAAGTTCTTAGGCTTTGAGCAGACATTCAAGAACTCTCTTACATCACTCCCAATGGGCGGTGGTAAGGGTGGTTCAGACTTCGCTCCAAAGGGCAAGTCAGACGCAGAAATCATGCGCTTCTGCCGCTCATTCATGACAGAGCTTCAGAAGTATATCGGACCAAACACAGACGTTCCTGCTGGTGATATCGGTGTTGGCGCTAGAGAAATCGGTTTCCTCTATGGCCAGTACAAGAGAATCAGAGACGAAAACACAGGCGTTCTCACAGGTAAGGGCCTCACATACGGTGGTTCACTCGTAAGACCAGAGGCAACAGGTTACGGCACAATGTACTTCGCTAAGAACATGCTTGAAGCAGCTGGCGATACAATGGTTGGCAAGAGAATTGCAGTTTCTGGCTTCGGTAACGTTGCTTGGGGTGCTTGTGTTAAGGCAACTCAGCTCGGTGCTAAGGTTGTTACAATCTCAGGTCCAGATGGCTACATCATCGACGAAGATGGCGTTGGCACACCAGAGAAGTGGGAGTTCATGCTCCAGCTCAGATCATCAAACAATGACGTTGTTAAGCCATATGCTGACAAGTTCGGTTGCACATTCGTAGCTGGCAAGAAGCCTTGGGAAGTTCCAGTAGACATGGCATTCCCATGCGCAATCCAGAACGAGCTCAAGGAAGAAGATGCAAAGACTCTTATCGCTAACGGCGTTAAGTATGTTGTTGAAACATCTAACATGGGTTGTACACTCGAAGCTGCAGAAGCATTCCAGAAGGCAAAGGTAGGCTTTGCTCCTGGTAAGGCTGCTAACGCTGGTGGTGTTGCTGTATCAGGTCTCGAAATGTCACAGAACGCTGAGCACCTCTCATGGACAGCAGAAGAAGTTGACGAGAAGCTCAAGACTATCATGAAGTCTATCCACGATGCATGTATCAAGGAAGGCAGAGAAGCTGACGGCTACATCAACTACATCAAGGGTGCTAACATTGCTGGCTTCAGAAAGGTTGCTGATGCAATGTGCCAGATGGGTTACTAATAGGTAACAGACAATACCAATTTTCGATATGCTCACTGGTCTCTCGTTTGGGAGACCAGTATTTTTCTCTCAGAAAGAGGTTCTTTCTGTTTAGATATCCAGTTCATATAGCAGCTCTTCGATGCATTGGTTGTCGAATATTTCATTCTCTATGAAAAATCTGTAGATAATATCCATCCTCGTTGAAGGAGAGAAGGAGAAGCCTGCTCTTGAAAGAAGCTCCTCTGCTTCTTTTATGCTTAGGCAAAGTGCAACTGAAAGGGATAATGCTGTTTTTTTGCTAGGATGGTAGCTAGCATTTGACCGTATCTTTGAGAAGAGACGTCTATCGATATTTGCCCGCTTATAGATTTGACACTCGTTGAGATTTCTATCCCAGATGAGGCGCATCAAGTGCTCTTGGAAAGTTTCCTTTTTATCGTTGATGAGCTGCTTTAGATGCTTTTCAATTATATCATTGCTTGTTCTTTTGTTGTGTCCTGCGAATCTTTGCTCCTATGTCCTAGTTTTATCATAAGTAAAAAAAATAGCTATCGCGGATGGAAGAATCGAACTTCCCTGATGACAAGCTTATGAGACTTGTGAGCGACAACCAGTGCTCCAATCCGCAGTTATGCTTTGAATATATCATATCAAGTCTGGAACAGGGTCGCCTGCGATGGGACATTTTGCTCTACTTGAGCATATCCTTTGCTAGCAGATTTTCAAGAAACTTTCTGAAACCATTATGCACTGCATCTTGATCTACGCTTTTTTCTTCTAAGTCGTAATAGTATTTGCCGCTCTTGATATCCAAAGAAAGAGAGTCGAGAGGGAAGCCTGGAACTCTGTGAGGGTGTGGAATTGCTGAAAGGATGAAAGGCTCTGTCCAAAGAGATTCATCAAAGCTTGTGATTTTTCTGCCGTCAGAGAGAATGAGGCAAATAGCGTTTTTGTATCTGCCAACAAGCCTTCCACCATGGTCTTCAGAAAGCTTGGAATAGTATTGGATCATTTCTTCGTCTGATAAGACAGAACCATTTACTCTTCGTATATTGAGACCTGGCTGAAGAGAGGAATCTATGCCATCGAAATAGAGCCCACTGTCACAGGAGAAGAGAGGGGTCTTCAAGACTTCAAAGTAAGCTTCTGCCTTTTTAATGGCATTTTCCAAAGGATTGTTTCCATTCTCAACAACCGAAGGGAGAGGCACTGAGACTTCATCTAAACCATAGATTTCAATGCTTAGTTCTCTTGCAATTTTCTGCATTGACAAAAGCTTCCCCTTGTTTGTTGTGGCATAGAGAAGTTTCATGAATAGAATTCCTTATAAGTTTCGGCAATAATCTTAATGCCATCGCGAACAAGGTCATCTTCTCCTGAGTAGTTGATTCTCAGTGTCTTATTGTAGTGGTCATGTGGATAATCGAGGCCCCTCATTTGGTCTTCATGACCGAAGAAGAAATATTCTCCAGGAACTGTGATTACTCCTTTTTCCTTGAGGCGAGCATAGAACTCTTTTGATGGAATTGATAGGCGAGGGAGATAGAGCCAGCAGAAGATAGAGCCTTCGATTTTGTGGTAGAAATACTCAGTGTCAGCAAATGCACTCCTGATCCATTCCTCTGTCATTTCAGCTTTCTTCTTATAGAAAGGCCTTACGCAATCCCTTGCCATATCGGTGAGCTTGCCTGTTTTGATTAGGTCTTCTGCCAAGGCCTGTCCCATTGAGCCAGAGGCGAGAGCTGCAATGGCATTGATGTTGGCAATAGCCCCTGCAACTTCCTTTCTAGCAATTATGATTCCTGTCCTGATTGATGGAAGACCAATCTTAGAAAGGCTCATTGAAAGAATGATGTTCTCATTCCAAACAGGTTCTGAGTCCTCTGTGAAGATTATATTTGGAAATGGAAGGCCATAGGCATTGTCGATCATGAGAGGGATTTTGTGTTCTGATGCAATCTCTGACAGAGCTGCGATTTCATCTGTTCTGAGAACATTGCCAGAGGGATTGGTTGGTCTTGATACGCAGATTGCTCCAACTTCGCTATGGGATTTCAGATATTCTCTGACTCCATCAATGTCCAAAGAGTACTTGAAGGTTCTATCTTCATAGTAAGTGCATTTTGATGGAATGCTTACAAAAGTGTTCTTCTCGATTCCCTGATCTGCGTAGCCAATATATTCTGGCATCAAAGGAAAGAGCAAGGTCTTTTTTTCCTCTCCATAGGAGCCTGAAAAGAGGTTGAAAAGATAGAACATCGCACTCTGGCTGCCATTTGTGATTGCAACATTGTCCTTTGTGATATTCCAGCCATGCCTTGAGTTGAAGTACTCTACGATGCTATCGATGAAAGACATTCTGCCTTGAGGTGAATCATAGGCTCCGATGATGCGTTCAAATGCATCTGTTTCCATCATTTTTTTCATCTCATTCCTGTACATTGTCTCAACTTCCCTGACCCTTGCAGGATTTCCTCCTCCAAGAGGATAAGGCTTAAGGCCCTTTCTGAGAGGCTTTCCAAGATCATCCATCAATAGTAGGATGCCCGAACGAGATGTAAGTTTCTTTCCAAAATCTGAGAATTCCATTCTTGAGATTGTATTAATAGAGTGGGTGGCATTTCAAGACAGAGCATCTTTTCAGTTTTTTGTTAAAAAAGGCCCACTTGGTGTATAATCCAGATATGGACAGAAATTACTCTATTGAGCTACTAAAGAAGCTTTCTTTGGCTTTCGGACCTTCCGGTTATGAGGAAGAAGTAAAGGACATAATTTTATCAGAGCTGGAGAGCCTGACTTGTGATGTCGAGGTCGATAGGATTGGAAACATCGTCGCAACATTCGGCAGAGGCGAGGATGCACATACTATTCTCTATTCAGCACACCAGGATGAGATTGGCTTCATCGTAAATGAAATCACAGCAGACGGCTTTTTAAAGATGTGGAATATTGGAGGATGGTCAACTTTGACAATCCCATCCTCAGCAATTCTCATCAGAACTCAGAGTGGAGTTGATAGATATGGTGTATTCGGCCAAATTTCTCCTCATTTCTTGAAGAAGGGAGAAGCTCCTACTGTACCTCATTTAGAGGACCTCTTTGTTGATGTAGGGGCAAAGACAAAGGACGAAGTTATCAACGTGCTTGGAATCAACGTAGGCGATGTCGCAGTCCCATACACAGATTTCGTATATATTCCTGAGACTGGAATTGCTATGAGCAAGGCTTTTGATTATAGAGTCGGCGTAGCAGCTCTCTTGGATCTGGCAAGGGAAATCTCTTCCAAGAATATGCTTCCAAAGAACAACGTAAAGATTGCATTCACTGTTCAGGAAGAAGTTGGCATCAGAGGCGCTGATGTTCTTTCCAGGTATGTAGACGCAGATACTTGTATCGTTGTTGAGGGTGCCCCTGCGGACGATATGCCATCAAATTCAGCAGAAAGCCAGACGGGTGTCAGAAGAGGTGCTCATGTCAGAATCTTCGACCCTACACATATCGCATCTCCAGGGCTTCTCAGAAAGCTGAGAGCCGTTGCAAAGGAAAACGCGATTGTAACGCAGGAGGCAATCAGGCACGGAGGCGGAACAGATGCATGCTATCTGTCTAGAGCATGCTATGGAATGGAGACTATTGTCACAGGTGTGCCTACTAGATACGCACATTGCCACAATAGTGTCATATCAATTGATGATTATGAGGAATTGGTAAAGCTTCTCGCTGCTGCCGCTTATGGTCTTTGATCTGGACCAAAAATGGATAAAAAGAAGACTTTAATTCTTTAATCATTATCTATTTGCCCGTTTTAAGGTTGAAAGGCTTTTTAAGTTGGGATATTCTTAATAATGGTGCAATGGGCACTATATCCTTTTGGATGGACGGTGGGAGAGACCACCTATATTATATTTTATTTTTGGAGTGTACTTAAATGGCAGACAAGAAAATGGTAACAATTGACGGAAATACCGCTGCTGCGCATATCGCATATGCTTTCAGTGACGTAGCCGCAATCTACCCAATTACTCCTTCATCACCAATGGGCGAGTATTCAGAACAGTGGTCTTCAGCAGGCAAGGAAAACCTTTGGGGCAAGAAGGTTGACATCATGGAAATGCAGTCTGAGGCTGGCGCAGCAGGTGCTGTACACGGCTCACTCGCAGCTGGTGCTCTCACAACAACATTCACAGCTTCACAGGGTCTTCTTCTCATGATCCCAAACATGTACAAGATTGCTGGCGAAATGACACCAACAGTTTTCCATGTTTCAGCTAGAGCTATCGCAGCACAGTCACTTTCTATCTTTGGTGACCATTCAGACGTTATGGCATGCCGCAACACAGGCTTTGCAATGACATGTGCATCATCAATCCAGGAAACAATGGACATCGCTCTCGTAGCACACCTTGCTACACTTGAAGCAGAAGTTCCATTCCTCAACTTCTTCGACGGTTTCAGAACATCACACGAAATCCAGAAGGTTGAAGAAATCTCTTACGAAGACATCAAGACTATCCTCGACGAGAAGTACATCGAGCGCTTCAGAGCTAGAGCACAGCGCCCAGAGCATCCAATGACAAAGGTAGCTGCTCAGAACGAAGACGTATACTTCCAGGGTAGAGAAACAGTTAACAAGTATTTTGATGCACTCCCAGCTATCGTACAGAAGTACATGGACAAGGTTGCAACAATCACAGGCAGACAGTACCACCTCTTCGACTATGTTGGTGCACCAGATGCAGAGAACGTAGTTATCGTAATGGGTTCAGCAGCTGACACATTCGATTGGGCTGTTAAGTACCTCAACGAAAAGGGTGAGAAGGTTGGTCTCTTAAAGGTAAGACTCTACAGACCATTCTCAGCTAAGGACATGGTTGCTGCTCTTCCTGCAACAGTTAAGAAGATCGCAGTTCTCGACAGAACTAAGGAAGTTGGTGCAACAGGTGAGCCACTTTATCTCGACGTTGTAGCAGCTCTCGCACAGGAAGGCAAGTCTGGCATCAAGGTTATCGGCGGCAGATACGGTCTTTCTTCAAAGGACTTCACACCTACACACGCTAAGTCAGTATTCGATTTCGTTAAGAGAGACGACGCTTGGCACAACTTCACAGTTGGTATCGTAGATGACGTTACAAACAGATCTATCCCAACTTCTGCTCCAATCAACGTAACACCAGCTGGTGTTGTATCATGCATGTTCTATGGTCTCGGTTCTGACGGTACAGTTGGTGCTAACAAGAACTCAATCAAGATCATCGGCGACAACACAAACCAGAGAGCACAGGCATACTTCGCATATGACTCAAAGAAGTCTGGCGGTATCACAATCTCACACCTCAGATTCGGCGAAGGCAACCTCGACATGCCATGGCTCATCGACCATGCTGACTTCGTAGCTTGCCACAACCCAGCATATGTTGGCAGATATGACATGCTCGCAGCACTTAAGGAAGGTGGTGTATTCCTCCTCAACTCACAGATTCCTTCTTCAGAAGTTTTCGATCACCTCACAAGAGACATGCAGGAAACTATCATCAACAAGAAGATCAAGTTCTACAACATCGACGCTCTTAAGATCGCAAGATCAGTAGGCCTTGGTTCAAGAATCAACACAGTTATGCAGGCTGCATTCTTCGCAATCGCAAACATCCTCCCACAGGAAGAAGCAATTGCTCTCATCAAGAAGTACATCCACAAGACATTCATCAAGAAGGGTGAAGACATTGTTAATAAGAACTGGGCAGCAGTAGACGCAGCTGCAGCAGCACTTGTTGAAGTAGCAGTTCCAGCAGAAATCACAAAGAGCTACGAGCCAAAGAGACTTGTTCCAGAAGATGCTGATGACTTCGCAAAGAACATCATCGAGAAGGTTATGCACCTCAAGGGTGACACAATCCCAGTATCACACATGTCTTACGACGGCAAGCTCCCAACTGGCACAGCTAAGCTCGAGAAGAGAGGCGTTGCAGCATTCGTTCCTCACTGGGATAGCTCAAAGTGTATCCAGTGTAACCAGTGTGTACAGTCATGTCCTCACGCAGCTATCAGAGCAAAGCAGATCACACCAGAAGATGTAGCAGCAGCTCCAGAAGGCTTCACAGTAATCAAGTCAAATGCTAAGAACGACAGAAACCTCCAGTTCAGAATCCAGGTATACGTAGAAGACTGCCAGGGTTGTGGTGTTTGTGTTGAAGCATGTCCTGCAAAGGAAAAGGCACTTGATATGGTATCTGCAGATGCAGAGAGAGCAAACGGCGAAACAGCTAAGGCTGAATACTTCGAAAACCTCACATGGGACAACCTCGATGGTCTCAACATGAACACAGTTAAGGGTCTCATGTTCAAGCAGCCACTCTTCGAGTTCTCAGGCGCATGTGCTGGTTGTGGTGAAACACCATATGTTAAGATGCTTTCTCAGATCTGTGGCGAAAGAGCAGTTATCGCTAACGCAACAGGTTGTTCATCAATCTACTCAGGTACATTCCCAACAATCCCATACACAAAGAGAGCTGACGGTCGTGGTCCAGCATGGGGTAACTCACTCTTCGAAGACAACGCTGAATATGGTCTTGGTATGAGACTTGCTATCGACTCTAACAGAAGCCTCCTCAGAATGAAGGCAGATGCTCTTATTGCAGCTGGTTGTTCAGATGCTCTTAAGGCAGCTATCGAGAAGTGCTATGGCCTCTGGGACGACATGACAGAAGCTTCAATCACAGCAGAGAAGGAAGTTCAGGCAGCACTCGCAGCTGAAACAGCTACAGATGCTAACAAGGCTCTCCTCGCTAAGGTTGTTGAGCTCCAGGATTACTTCACAGAGAAGAGCGTTCTCATCATCGGTGGTGACGGTTGGGCATACGACATCGGTTACGGTGGTGTTGACCACGTAGTTGCTTCAGGCAAGAACGTTACAATCCTCGTTCTCGATACAGAAGTTTACTCTAACACAGGTGGACAGGCTTCTAAGGCTACTCCAATTGCTGCAGTTGCTAAGTTCGCTAACGCTGGTAAGCAGATTGGTAAGAAGAACATGGGCTTCATGTGCATGAGCTATGGCCACGCATACGTAGCATCATGTGCTCTCGGCTACAACAGACAGCAGGCTCAGAAGTGTCTCCAGGAAGCAGTTGCTTACAACGGACCTTCAATCGTATTCTGCTACGCTCCATGTATCAACCACGGTATCAACATGAGATACTCACAGGTTGAGGCTAAGAAGGCTGTTGAAGCTGGTTACTGGCCACTTTATAGATTCAACCCAGCTGCTGAGCAGGGCAAGAAGTTTACTTGGGAAACAAAGCCAGCAACAGGTGACTATGAAGAATTCATCAAGGGTGAGGTTAGATACTCATCACTCTACAAGACAAACCCAGAGCACGCAGACGAGCTCTTCGCTAAGGCAGCTGCAGATGCTAAGGAAAGACTTGCATTCTACGAAAAGTGTGGTGCAGTCATGGGCGAAATCCTCTAATAGGGAAATAGCTTGAATATAAAGGCTGAACTCGAAAGGGTTCAGCTTTTTTTATGCCCAAAATCAATATTTATTTGTACAGAATTCAATTAAACAAAAATATTCCTATTAAAGACGAAAAAAATCCAATATCGCGATTGTAAAAGTCGTGGGAACCTTTAATAGGTATAGTTCCATTCCAGTTAGGAATGTATTTTATAGGAGGAACAAAATGAAAAAGACATTAGTAGCTCTTTTCGCACTTGCAGTTCTCTGTTCATCACTCTTCGCACAGGGTGGCACAGAAGCAGCAGCATCAATCACACTTAACAAGGACAAGCCACTTGTATTCTTCAACAGACAGCCATCTGACCCAGTATCAGGCGAAATCGATATGGCAAGCATGAACTGGAACGATTCAACATATTATGTTGGCTTCAACGCAGCTGGCGGCGGTGCTGTACAGGGTAAGCTCATCACTGACTACCTCCAGGCAGCAGACGCATCAATCGACCGCAACGGTGATGGAATCATCGGTTACGTTCTCTGCATTGGCGACGTTGGTCACAACGACTCAAAGGCAAGAACAGAAGGTATCAGAAAGGCTCTTGGCACATGGAACGGTTCAACAGATCCTACAGTTGTTAAGGAAGGTTCAATCGAAATCGCTGGCAAGACTTACAAGGTAGTTGAGCTCGAAGGTAAGGCTATGACAGGTACTGACGGTTCTACATGGAACGCAAACGCTGCAACAGAAGCAATGGGCGGCTGGGTAACAAAGTTCGGTACACAGATTGATATGGTAGTTTCAAACAACGACGGTATGGCAATGGGCTGTCTCCAGGCTTCTAACTACCCAGCAGGCGTACCAATCTTCGGTTATGACGCAAACGCAGACGCAATCGACGCAATCGGCGCAGGCCAGCTCACAGGTACAGTTTCACAGAACGTTGACGCACAGGCAACAGGCACTCTCCAGGTTCTCAGAAACCTCCTCGACGGCCTCACAGGTGCAGACGTTTACACAAAGGGTATCACAGAGCCAGACCAGTACGGCAACAAGATCTCAGCTCCAGTTTACTACGATGCAGCAGTTAAGGGTCTCTTCGCAGAAAACTCAGGCGTAAACAGCGACAACTGGACACAGTACACAGCTGGTACAAGAGATGCAGGCATCAAGCAGACAACAGCTCCTGCTAAGAAGGTTCTCCTCACAATCTACAACGCTGGAGACAACTTCCTCTCATCTTCTTACCTCCCAGCTCTTAACTACTATGCACCACTTCTCAACATCGAACTCACAGTTGTACAGGGCGACGGACAGAACGAAGCTTCATGCTTAGACAAGTTCACAAACCTCAACAACTTCGATGCTTATGCAATCAACATGGTTAAGACAAACTCAGGTGCTGACTACCTCGACAAGCTTAAGTACTGATAATTCTTAAAAGCATTGTGAAGCATGTAGGGAGTATCTCCCTGCATGCTTTTCTTGGATTATAGGCGTCAAATCTGACGTGGGAGAAAAGATGGAAGACATAGTACTCGAAATTAAAAACCTGTCTAAGTCCTTCGCAAAGAACAGGGTACTTGATGGAATCAACCTCGCAGTTGAGAAAGGTCATGTACTTGGTCTTATGGGCGAAAATGGCGCAGGTAAATCAACAATGATGAAATGTCTCTTCGGTATTTATGCAAAGGACGAAGGACAGATTCTGCTCTCAGGAGCACCAATAGATTTCAAGAACCCTAAGGAAGCTCTGGAAAATGGAGTTGCAATGGTACACCAGGAACTCAACCAGTGTCTGGATAGAACAGTTCTTGATAATCTTTTCCTTGGAAGATACCCAAAGAAGATGGGTGTTGTAGATGAAGGAAAGATGGAGAGAACAGCGAATGCTCTCTTCGCTTCCCTCAAGATGAATGTTGATCCGCATACTGTTATGCGCACCATATCTGTTTCACAGCGACAGATGGTAGAAATTGCAAAAGCTGTTTCATATGATTCGAAGATTATCGTATTGGATGAGCCTACATCTTCTCTTACAGAAAGAGAGGTAAAGAAGCTCTTCTCAATCGTAAATGAACTCAAGGCAAAGGGCGTTTCATTCGTCTACATCTCCCATAAGATGGATGAGATCTTTGAAATTTGCGATGACGTTGCAGTTCTCAGAGACGGCAAGATGATTTCATGCAAGCCTGTTCAGGACACAAACATGAATGAACTTGTTGCTGCGATGGTTGGACGTTCATTGGATAAGAGATTCCCTGATGTTGATAACGAACCAGGTGAGGACTACCTTGAGGTTAAGAACCTTTATACAAAGTTTGAGCCAATCCTTGAAGATGTTTCATTCAAGGTAAAGAAGGGTGAGATTTTTGGTCTCTATGGTCTTGTTGGTGCAGGAAGAAGTGAACTTCTGGAATCTTTGTTTGGCATCAGAACAGTTGCCTCAGGCGATGTATTTGTAAACGGAAAGAGAATGCGCTTCAATTCAAGCAAGGATGCGATGGACCATAATTTCGCTCTTGTTACTGAAGAAAGAAAGCTCAACGGTATGTTTGGAAAGGGCACAATTGAGTTCAATACATGCATAACAAACCTTCCAGCTTACAAGTCAAATGGCATCCTTTCAAATACAAAGATGTATGATGCAGCGGAAAGAGAAATCAAGCAGATGAGAACCAAGTGTGTTTCTTCTCAGGAATTGATCACAGCTCTCTCTGGAGGAAATCAGCAGAAGGTAATTATCGGAAAGTGGATGGAAAGAAGACCAGATGTCTTCCTTCTTGACGAGCCTACTAGAGGTATCGACGTTGGCGCTAAGTACGAGATTTATCAGCTGATCATCAAGATGGCTAAGGAAGGAAAGACTATTATCGTCGTTTCTTCTGAAATGCCAGAGATTCTTGGCATCACAAATAGAATTGCAGTCATGTCTAACCACAGACTCGCGGGTGTAGTAAACACAAAAGAAACAAACCAGGAAGAGCTTTTGAGGCTCTCTGCTAAGTATCTTTAATAGGGAAGTGAAAAATGGCAGATAATATGAATTTTGAAATTAAGGATTTCCACGCAGGAAGCGAGGATCAGAAGCTTACAAACTATCTTGATAAGCTCAATGAAATCAGAAAGGACGGCGTCCACAAGGAAATGTACCTCTCTGAAGAAATTGCAACTATCAAGAGAGACAAGACTATTGATGCTGCAGATAAGGAAAACAGAATCAAGGCTCTTAAGGAAGAACTTGTCGCTGCAAAGAGCGTGGCTTTGGCTAATGCTGCAGAGGAAAAGGCTATTAGCAAGGAAGCTGTTGCTTATTCAAATGCTCTTTATAAGGGCTATGAAGCTATCGTAGTTGCAGACGAGAACAACAAGATTGCAGAGGCAAAGGCTGAGTTTACAGCTGCTTGCGAAACTATTAAGAAGGATAGTGCTGAAAGAATTGCAAAGATTAACTCTTCAAACTTTGATGCATCAAAGAAGAAGGAAGAGATTGAAATTGCAAAGTACGAAGAAGAGTCTGCTATTCATGAAGCTAAGTCTAGAATGAACGATAAAATCGCAACTTCAAAGGCAATTAAGAATCAGATTTACATCGACCATGTTCAGCAGAATAGAGCACTTAGAAATGGAAAGACAAACTTTGTAGAAGATATGCTTCTCAAGCAGAAGAACTATGTTGCTAACTTCAACCTTTCTTCATTCTTCCTTGCAAATGGTCTTTACATCGCAATCATCATCTTCTTCATCATCTGTATTGCGCTTGCTCCTGTTAAGGTTGGTGCAAACCTCCTTACTCTTCCAAATATCCTCACAATCTTAGAGCAGTCATCAACTAGAATGTTCTATGCTCTTGGTGTAGCAGGCCTTATCCTCCTTGCAGGTACAGACCTCTCCGTAGGTAGAATGGTTGCATTGGGCTCCGTTGTTACATCAATCATTCTCCATCCTGGAAAGAACATCGTAACATTCTTCGGAATGGGTCCTTGGAACTTTGATGCACTTCCAATGGGTGTAAGAGTAATCATGGCTCTCGTCCTCTCAATTACTCTCTGTGTTGCATTCTCTGCATTTGCAGGCTTCTTCACAGCTAAGCTCAAGATCCATCCATTCATCTCAACTCTTTCAACACAGCTCATCATCTACGGCCTCCTCTTCTTCGGAACATCAGGCACACCTACAGGTACAATTACAGCATCAATCAAGGATGCAATCGGTGGTAGATGGATTCTTGGCGTAATGAATGGACAGCTTGTAACATTCCCTAAGCTCATCATTCCTGCTGTTATCGCAATCATCGTTGCATGGTTCATTTGGAACAAGACAATCTTCGGTAAGAACATGTACGCAGTTGGTGGCAATAGCGAAGCTGCTGCAGTTTCTGGTATCTCTGTATTCAAGGTAACTCTTGGAGTATTCATCATGGCTGGTATCTTCTATGGCTGTGGTGCATTCTTGGAGGCCTTCAGAGCAAATACTTCAGCAGGTACAGGCCAGGGCTTCGAGCTTGACGCTATCGCAGCATGTGTTGTTGGTGGTATCTCATTCAATGGCGGTATCGGTAAGATTGGCGGTGCTGTTCTTGGTGTTATCATCTTCCAGGGTATGACATATGCTCTTACATTCCTTGGCATCGATACAAACCTTCAGTTCGTATTCAAGGGTGTTATCATTATCGCTGCAGTTGCACTCGACTCTGTTAAATATCTTAAGAAGAAATAATAAAGATAGAAATATGGGTTATAATAAGGCTGGGGAGACTCAGCCTTATTTTATTTATGAAGAGATTTGTCGTTCTGCTGATATTGCTATTTTGGGCTTCTCTTTGCTTATTTGCTAGAGGCTCAAAAGAAACTAATGATTTTATTGGAGTTATCTTCTACAGGGAAGACGATGTCTTTATTTCTGAAGTTAGAGCAGAAATCGAGCAAATATCCACATCTGAATACCCACTTAACATAGTAACTAGCAACAATAGCCAAATCACTCAGAATGCCCAGGTTGATGAGTTCTTGGAGAGTGGCAATTGTAAAGCTTTAATCATCAATCCTGTAGATAGAACCTCTGTGGGCCTTCTTATAGAAAAAGCTAAGAAAAAGAATGTTCCTATCGTGTTCTTCAATAAGGAGCCGCTTTCTTCTGACATGAATAAGTGGGATAAGGTTTACTATGTAGGCGCAGATGCTGCAGAGTGCGGAAAGATGGTAGGATCTATCTTCAGCGAATATTATGCAAAGAACACTGCGTCTGTCGATAGAAATGGTGATGGTATCCTCCAGTATGTGATGATCAAAGGCGAGCCTGGCCATCAGGATACTGAGCTGAGGACTGAGTATACCATCAATACCTTATTGGAAAATGGCATTGCTGTAGAACGTCTCCACGAAAGCTCTGGCAAGTGGGAACGCGACAAAGGTAAGAGCATCATGGAGCGATGCATAGCAACTTATGGCAATGAAATAGAAGCAGTATTCTGCAATAATGATGAGATGGCAATAGGCGCGTTGGAAGCAATCAACGAGAGTGAAGTCTTTGATGGAATCTTCCTTCCGGTCACTGGTGTAGATGGAACCTCCCATGGCATGGCTGCAATCGAGGACGGTTCTTTGCTCTGTACTGTTCAGAATGATGCCTCTAATCAGGCGATGGCGATGTATAAGCTTGCAATTGAGCTTGTTAAGGGCAATGTACCAAGCGAGTCTACAATTGGCTATCCAATCGAGAAAAAGAGATATATTTTCATTCCATATAGTCCAGTATTGGCAGATTAAAGCTTTCTATCTTGAATGTGTTGGTGAAAACATAGACAATCATCAAGTATGTATCAGGACTTTACAGAAGGGGCTATCGTCAAGCCTCTCTTGAAATTTGCAATACCAATTGTATGTTCCATGTTTCTTCAAAACCTATATGGTGCTGTAGACCTTCTTGTTGTTGGACATTTTGGATCTCCCGTAGATGTCTCTGCCGTATCTACTGGATCAATGCTAATGATGACCATCACATTACTAGTAACAGGTCTTTCTTTGGGAATTACAATCATAGCAGGTCATAAGATAGGTGAAAAAAAGACAAAAGAAACAGGAGAGTTTATCGCAAAGGCTATTTTCTTCTTAATGTGCATAGCTGCTGCTTTGACTGTGTTGGTGCTTGTCTTCTCTAGGTTTGTTGTTGTTCTTATGAAGGCTCCAGAAGAAGCTTTTGATGGTACTTTATCTTATGTGAGAATCTGCGCACTGGGAATGCTTGCTATCATTGGATACAACTTAATTGGTGCGATTTTCAGAGGTATTGGCGACTCAAAGATGCCTTTGATTGCAGTTGCAATTGCTTCTGTGGTTAACATCGTTGGAGACTTGATTCTTGTTGCAGTCTTTTCATTGGGGCCTTCAGGAACTGCGATAGCTACTATCTTTGCGCAGGGCATGAGCGTAATAATAAGCTTGCTTATCATGAGAAAGAGAACACTGCCCTTCACGATTGATAGAAAAGACATCTCATGGGATTGGAAAGTCAACAAGCAGATATTATCTTTGGGCTTGCCATCTGCAGTACACGAAGTTCTTGTAACAGTTTCCTTCTTATTTCTGATATCCATTGCGAATTCATTGGGCGTCGTTGCCTCCGCTGGAGTTGGAATAGCAGAGAAGGTCTGTGGCTTTGTTATGCTGATTCCTTCTGCCTATAATCAATCGATAGCTACCTTTGTTGCTCAAAATGAAGGAGCACAGAAGCTTGATAGAGCAAGCAGAGCGCTATTTTCATTTTGTATCATCAGCTTCTTGACTGGTATTTTGATCTTTTACTTCTCCTTCTTCCATGGAGATTTGCTCTCTGGTATCTTCAGCGAAGATGCCGATGTTATATCTGCTGGTGCTAGCTATCTTAAGGCCTATGCAATTGACTGCCTCTTTGTAAGCTTCTATTTCTGCTTCATTGGATACCTTGTAGGAAGAGGAAGAACTGTATTTGTAATGCTTGTTGGCCTTATTAGCGCCTTCTTTGTTAGAACTCCACTTGCGTATCTCTTCTCGCATATAGAGGGAGTGACACTATTCGGAATAGGCTTATGCATTCCAATTGCAACTGCATTCCAGACAGTTCTCGCTGTTATCTATCTTGTTCGTGTCATGAAATTAGACAGAAGGCAATCGCTTCTTAATAACAACAGCCTTGATAGGATCTAATTTAGGAATTGTGATTGTAACAGTTGTTCCTTCTTCGATTTCTGACTTGATGGAAAGGCCGTATTGGCTTCCATAAGAGAGCTTTATTCTCTCATCAATGTTTAAGAGACCAATGCCATTTCCATTGCTATCTGGATTGATTTCCTTTTCATAAGTTGGGTCGAGAAGGGAGCTTGCCTTTTCCTGAGACATTCCTATGCCGTTGTCTGAGACAATGATCTCAATGCTGTTCTCGTCCTTCTCTCTGACTTTTATGGAAATTAGGCCTGGGTCGAGCATGTATTTTATTCCATGGTAGATTGAGTTCTCTACAATAGGTTGGATGATCAGCTTGATTGTTGGGCACAAGGCAATATTTTCTGGAATATATGTTTCATAGGAGAACTTGTCTTTGTATCTCATACTTTGGATATCGAGATAGTTTTTTACATGTTCAATCTCTTCCTCAATTGTGATGATGTCATGACCTTTGGCAATTGAGATTCTAAATAGAGAGGCGAGGGAGGAGGCCATCTGTACAACGCCATCCTTATCTCCTGTCTCTGCCATCCAGATCATCGTATCTAGTGTGTTATATAAGAAGTGAGGATTGATCTTTGCCTGAAGAGCATCAAGCTCCTTCTGTCTCTTGAGGGCTTCCGTCTTTTTTATGTCCTGCATCAGCTTCTTGATTTTCACTACCATGACAGAAAAGGATGCAGAGAGAGACTGTGTCTCCTTTGTTCCCTCCATTGGTACTATGATGTCAAAGTTTCCCTTCTGTACCTTTCTCATGATCATCTCAAGCTTTCTGATTGGTCCGGTGATGTAAGAGACGGTAATTGAGGAGATTACTGCAGTTACAATGGCCGATGCTAAGAAAACGATGCCAATGATAATCTGGAATTCTTTGAGTGAAGCCATGAGATTATCTACATATGTTATGCCTACAACTCTCCAGCTTGTTTGGTTGACAGGATCAATGATCATCAGACGTTCTCTGGAGTTGAAGGTCTTGATTACAGTTCCATATACCTGTTCCTGAACGCCCTCTATATCCTCTACAAATAGCCCAGCATTGATCTCATCCTGCATTGGATGGTATACGATATCCCCATCATTGGAGATGAAGTATACATATCCACCACCAGGAAGAGATGCTCTCTCGACAATTTCAGACACAGTATTTGAGTTGAGATTGATCAGAAGCACAGCTTTTTCTGATGATTCCATTGAAGACGTTCTATAGTTGATAACTGATGAATATGAGATTACCCATTGCTCTTGTTCTCTGAACAATCTCTGTGGTTGAGGTGCAGAGAAAAAGAAGTTTCCTTCGTTTTCAACTGCTCTTTTGAACCACTCCATCTCTTGTATGTCATTGCTGTCTGCACTGTATTCTTGAGCTGTTGTGACGAGAAGATTTCCATCAAGATCGAATAGCGTGATATTGTTGAGGTCATTTCTGCTGTCGATAATTGTGCTGAGTTTATCGACGATGCTTTCTAGGGGAAGATCGCCAGTGTTTCTAGCGGTGTTTCTTGCATAGTCTGCTACATTCATAATGTCTGAGATATAGTAATTGAGGTTGTTGTTTACCTGATTGACAATCTCTCCTGTTGAGAAGATAGCAGATTCTCTCGTTGTTCTTACAAAGAAGAATGAGATCAAAAAGCCAATTGTGAGCACAGAAAATGTAGATACTATGGCAATTGAAATAGATAGCAGTGTCTTGATGTGCATATTAGCACTGATTATTCTTCTCCTAGCTCTCATTGTTGCTTGCTCTGGCTCCTATATTGAGATGGGGAGACACCGGTGTTTTTCTTGAATGCAAAGGAGAAGTAGTTCGGCTCAGAGAATCCAGTTCTTTCTGCTATTTCATAAGTTTTCAGCTCACTGTTCTTCAGCATTTCCTTGGCCTTCTCAAGTCTTGTGTTTGTCAAAAATTGAACAAAGGAGATGCCTGTTTCCTTCTTGAATGTTGTTGAGAAGTAAGCAGGTGATACTGAGATTTCTTCGCAGAGCTGATCAAGGCCAAACAGTGGATCTGAGTACCTTTTTCTAATAACTTTCTTGGCAGTTTCAACAAACTTGATTCTTGAACTTTCTCTCTCTCCATTTGCCATATCATTGGCAGCAAGAGCAATAGAAAGACATATCTTCTTTGCTGATGACAGTGTCGTCATATGTGCCAATGTCGAGAAGAGGTCTTCTTTCAAAAGAGACGTGATAGGCTTTGAATAAGAGGTGCAGATTTCAGATATTGTTGAGATGATATATAGTACTGCAGCCTGGATATCTGATGTCTCTGTTAGCGTAGAGAAGAAGTTTGAAATTGCAACTTCTGTATCATGGGAAGATCCCAATTTGATTGCAAAGATGAGTTCTGTCTTCAGCTCTCCCAAATCTCTTTCAACCTTTTCATTTTCAACGTTCTCGATATCAGAGAGGGTGATTATATGCTGCTCTGGAAATGAGTGAGTATAGTTAAGGGCTCTAACAGCATCCTTGTAGGCAAGTGGTATGTCATCAATATTGGTCACGATATTACTGATGCCAATATTTACATGATGAGCAAAATAGTGGGAGGAGCTTTCTTGAATCAGGTTCAGGACTCTGTATATCTGCTTCTTAAATAATGGAGCATACTCCTCTATCATGGATGTGTTGAAGATGAATACAATCTGATTTTCATGAGGGAATATAATAGGTTTTTCAGCTTCCCTTTCGATAGCCTCTTCTGCAAGTTTTTGTAGCATAAAGAGAGAATCTGCTGCATCCATGACACCAACAGCAATCATTTTATTGGTTAGATTAATTCCAAAACTATTAGATTCCTTGTCGTTGTCTGATAATCTTGATGGTGCAATGAGAGATGCGAGGTATCGTTCCTTGTAGAGAGAAAAGGCTTCCTTATATACTGGTTCAATCTTTTCTGCCTCTAGGAATCTGAGCTTGTCCTTTTCAATCCTATCCTTGGTTCTATCTAAAAGCTCTTCTATCATCTTGATGGATACAGGTTTTAGGGCATATTCTGCAACCTTGAGCCTTACTGCTTCTTGCGCAAATGTAAACTCATCGTATCCCGAGAGGATGATGATCTCGACTGTAGAGGAGAAATCCTTTCTTATTTTCTCAATGAACTCAATGCCATTTATATATGGCATCTTGATGTCTGTGATGATTACATCAGGCATCTTCTCGCTTATGATATCCAGAGCTTCAATGCCATTAGAAGCCTCTCCCATTATTTCAAAGCCATGCTTTTCCCATGGGGTAAGATTTCTAATAGAATTTCTTACTGACTCTTCATCATCAACGAGAAGTATTGAATACATAGTAGTTACCTATATTTCTTCAAGATGCTCTCAAGATAAGATACGAGCTTCTTCTTGTATGATTCAGGACCAAGAACAGTGATGCTTGTTCCGCCCTGGATGATTCTAAGTGTCAATTCGATTGAGTTCTCAACCTCAATATTGCAGATTAGAGTTCCCTTGTCGCTTCTCTCAAATACAGGCTTCTTGTGCATCAATGATGAGAAGGAGTTTATTGCGCTCTTTTCTGTAAGCTCAAGAGTGAGATGAAGCATATCGACTGCATCATACTCATCGTCTCTTTCTTGTTTTCTGAATGGCTTTAGGTTGTCAGGTATTGTATAGGTCTCATCAAGCATTATGGCGTTTGTGATGTCTGCTATATCTAGCGTGATGATATCCTTTGTGTGTCTGAGTCTGCCTGTTACTGTCATTGGCTTTCTGCCTTCATTCTCATCCTTGAATCCGATGAAGTATGGGGAAATCTCAATTTCTTCCTGTTCTGGAATCTCTGTTGTAATTCTAGCGATTCTACCAGATACCCAGCAGTCAATAAGAACTTCCATTATGGCATTGTATTTGCCAGTAGCTGTCTTGTTCTTTTGGAGTTTGCTATCGATTGAATCTGCTAATGATAGGATGTTTTCAGAAATCTTTGGGGCGTAGGAACGCATGTTCATCGCCATCTTTCTCAATCCTGAGGCAAGATGAGGATTTTGCATGTCTGTTGATGCAATCAAGGCTTCTGCAGAGAGGTTGAATGCCAAGCTTTCGTAGACAGAAAGCTCAAGTGCGGTGTCTTCCTCCGCTTTCTCATTTATCTTAATGAGATTGTTATCTTCATAGATATCAATCATCGTAGATAAATCTTCCACGTATCTTGAAATAGTAGATCGGTGTACGCCAAGGCGTCTTGCTATCTCCGCGCGCCTCAAACCTTCAGGGTGAGACCGGAGGAGCAACTCCAGCTGTGCAACTCTTTCTCCCTTCATAAACAACCATCCTTTGTAGCATTATACCATGGAAATTTTACTTAACATTAATTTTCTGCAACTTTTTGCAACAAAATCGGAGGTTTTTGCAACAGTATAGTAAATACTATTGAGAAGTTTCTGTCTTGAAACTAAACTAGAGCCATGAGTGAAGACATCGAAAGACTTGAAATAAAGATCAGCTACCTTGAAAGCGCTATCGCAGAACTCAACGAAGTTGTAGTGTCACAGGCTAAGGAAATGAGGCATCTCTCTCTTTGGGTTGAGAAGCTTGAAAGGAAGGTAGAGGACTTGATTGAGGAATCTGGAGAGGCCCGCCCTAATAGAAGGCCTCCTCACTATTAATTTTCAAAAGCAATATCCTCAGCATATTTAAATGGATAGAAGATCAGATCAGAAGAGCTGAGATTTTCGTTTTGCAGCTTTACGCCCCTGATTCTGCTATTGGTATATGTCCTATAGTAGTAGGTTCCAGTACTTCTTTCGCCTGCTGAACTGTAGCGGGTGATTTCATATTGTCCAGGCTTTACCTCAGCACAGCCTCGCTGTTGCTCTACTGAGGATAGAATATGCATGAAGTCAGAGAGAGTCTCTTTTTTATCATAGACATAGTTCATCTTTGTAAATGATGCCTTTATGAATCTAGATTGGGATGATAGGTCTCCAGGAAGTCCTATTGCACCCATTCCTCTGGAATATACATCTAGACGGAGTTTCTCAGAGAATCTATTCTCTCCTTCTTTTGCAGATAGGCCCATGTAGTTATTGAGAGAAAATAGCTGATACGAAAAAGTTGGACTATTTGTCAAAACACCGACAGGGTTGTCGTGGATTTCCAATCCATTTATTGTTTCCTCTACGACAAATGACGATGTCTCATCTCCGATTAACCAATGAAGGGGAGACGGTGGCATATTTTGTGCGAATGCTTCTTTTGAGATGGTTGCATCCCTGAGAAGTTCCTTAGCTTCTTCTACTGTCTCTGCCTGAGCTAGAATGTAAGGTATGATTTCAAAGGATGCTAGATTCCCAAGGTTCTTGTAGTCTGCATAGTGCGGGAAATTCAATCCAGCTGCACCCAAGCCCTTCTCGTTGATTGCATCGTAGTATAGTGGATAGTTATTTGAGATAATTGCAGTGCCGATTATCGCATAATGTTTAGCTAAAAATGGAGTATGTCTGAAGCTCAAAGGAAAGCATCGAGGTGTTACTGCGATGCCTTCCCCAAAGGATATCTCCAAATCTAGATTTCTTCCGAAAAATTCTTTTGTTGAAATTGCTGTACACATATCTGGAAGATAAAAGTTCCAGCTTAATGCGTATAGCGACTATATTAGATATCTACCCCAAGAATTCTCTTTGCAAGAATACCAATTACGAAGCTTACAGCTGCAACAGATAGACTGATTCCTGCCATCTCGATAAAGCGCTTCTTGAAGGATTCTTCTTTGGCTACTGCGATGTAGTAGCTGAAGAGTGCAATGATTACAACAACTGCTACAAGCATCAGAATAAGAGCAAGAAGGAATGATGATGTAGGCAGCAAGAGGTAAGGGAGGATCATCGCTGCAACAGATACAAGGTACGCAATTCCGGTATAGAGTGCGCTTTTCTTTGCATTTGCATCTCCATCGCTCTTTGCAGAAAGATATTCGCTTGATGCCATTGATAGTGTTGCTGAAATACCTGTAATGAGGCCAGAGAGGGCAATGATTCTAGTGTTCTGCAAAGCAAAGGTAAGACCAGCAAGTGTGCCAGAGAGCTCTACAAGAGCATCAGAAAGACCAAGAACCATAGAGCCAACATATTGAAGTCTCTCTTCATCGAGAATTGCCAAGAGCTCTTTCTCGTGTCTTTCCTCATCTGCCATAATCTGGGCTGCTACAGGGACCTCTTTGATGAGAGCGCCATATTTCTTAGAAGCATTGTTCTCTCCCATCTCCATCTTCTTAAGTGCAAAAGTATAGCCGAGGATGCGCGCAATGATTGCCCACTTCCTAACAACTCTCTTCTGTACCTTCAGTTTCTTATTTGTATATCCTGCCCAAATTTCAGCATGCTTTTGCTCCTCAGCTGAAATTCTCAAAAGAGTCTCTTTATCTTTTTCGTTCTTGATAAATCCTGCGATAGTTGCATAAATCTGAGCTTCATTGACTTCATTCTGCTGAAGCGATTCCAATAACTTCAGGGTTTCTTTTGAAAGTTCTTTTTCCATAAAGCATCTCCTTCTGCTCATTCTAAAGCCAAATAGATTAAATTACAAATTTTGTATTTGATATATCATCGGGCATTTTCATGAATATTTCTGAGATTTCTTTCCTTTTCAGGAAGACATTCACAAATATTGACAACATTCCAATTGCACATGCGATTATGACTGTCTCACGTATTCCGATTAAATCACCAAGAGCTCCACCAATTGATGTCACAACCATAATGAAGATAGAGTTTCTAACTCCAAGCAAGCTATTAATCTTGCCTCTGTCTTCATCTGGGATGTAGTTCTGTACAGCGCTTGCTCTGAGAACGGCTGAGTTGATTCCCAAGAAGCCGCAAGCAGCTCTCATAGCTAACATGATAGGGAAGGATACAAACAAAAGGATGCTGTCACAGATTTCATAGAACACATAAACAAAGAGTGTTGCTGCTGTTTTATGTGAGTTCTTGAACTTAACATTGTAGTTGAAGAATCCTCCGACAGATCTTCCGGCAAATTCTGCAATATTCAAATAGCTGTATAGGATAAGCCCTAAGGCAGGGTTAATGGTGAACCATGCAACAGCCATAATCTCTCGGAGCTTCCACATACCACCTCCGACAGCAACATTGATATACCATCTATTTAGGCCTGTTTCTTTCTTTAGGTATTCTCTGGCTACCTTCAACTCAAGGAGGAAAGTCGTTAAAGGATTTTCCTTTAAGTTCACATCTTTCTTTGGTCCTCTCTCCTTGATCATGGACTCAATGAGGGAAGAGATGAACAGGCAGATGCTGATTGCAAACATGATGAAAGGAAGGCCCATCTTGCTATATAGCAATGCAGCAATAGGTGTGAAGAATACGCTGACCGTTGGATAGATCATGCTTGATACGGAGTATCCTTTTTGCTCAAAGCCAGTTGGAATCAAGGATGGGAAATACGCTTCATATGCAACTTGATAAACTCCGCCCATACATCCGCAAATAATATCAAAGAGCATAAATAGGCCATAATTGAAGCCTATTTTTCCAAAAAGAAAAGATCCAAGCAGAAATAGAGATGCCATCAAGAAGTCTAAAATAACGATGAAGTTCTTCTTGTGATGGGCATCTACAAATGGGCCTGCGACTATTGGGATTATGATATTGGGAATCAGTCCTGCGCCAAGAAAGATTCCAGATAGGAATGTCGATTGAGTCTCATAATAGACAATGACAGACATCAAGAAGCTCATGGCAACATCTGCAATGGCACTTGGTACAGAGCCTATTGAGAGTGCTATGAAATCGTGTGTCCAAAGAGTCTTCTTTATCTGTCTGTCCATTCTGTGAGGGCGGTGAAGACTTCACTTTCACTGCCATCTTCCTCTTTTCTATAAATCTTGGTCATGAAAGAAGAGCCATCCTTTTTGCGGAATGTCTTTGCATATAGATTGTCTCCTGCAAAGCTCTGCTTCTCCCACTTAACGTCCATGAGAGTTGGTCTGTTTTTATCCAGGAATTCCTTTGGAAAAGATTCTACTGCCCATGTTACATAGGAGATATTGTTTACATGCTGATTGTAGTCAGTGTCATAGTAGCTGATTGAAATCTCACTACTGCCAAAAGGCTCAGCTTCAAATTCCTCAAGAGAAGGATATGGTGCGAGTGCAGGATCCTTCCATCTTGTTGCCTTTTCTGCAAAAGGAAGCTTTTCCTTGAATACATCTGGGCGACATGGCCTATTTCTTTCTAAGTCGATTACAATCCACCAAGAACAGGTGGAGAATGCTAGCTCTCCTGTTTTTTTGTCCCTGCATTCAACCATTCTTGGGCTGTAAATTCTGTGTCCTTCCTGATACCAGGTATCTAGTTCAAGGACATCTGTCCAGCTTACGAGCTTACCGATTTCCATTCTGGAGCGAATGATCATCCAAGTCTTGTTCTCATTGTCTCTCAGAGTCTTGAGGCCGCATCCCTTCTCATTGGCATGAAGACCGCCCATTTCCTGATTGAGGCCAAAATAGAATGATGGCTTAGCATCATAGAAAGAGTCCGTGTCTATGCTCTTGACGAATATCTCGTCATGTCCAATATTTTCATTATCTACGTAGAACATTGTTAAATAGCCTTATAGAAGCGGACCATGGAGCGTCCATACTTTCTTTCATCTTTGAATGCAAATCCTTCGATTTCCTCTGGCCAAAGCTTCTTTTCCTCTTCTGGATAGTGGCAGATGAAGAGGCCTCCCTCTTTGATCATCTTTGCTTCTGCTACTTTCTTGAAGAGCTCAACTTTTCCTTCCATGTTGAATGGAGGGTCTGCGTATACGATATCGTAGGTATATCCTGGGTTGGATGCGATGAATCTATTTACATCCATCATGAATAACTTCTTTGATTCCTCAACAAAGGAAAGATTCTTCTCTATTGTTGTCTTCTTGCCTCTATCCATCTCAACAAGGTGAATAGGCTCAGCACCCCTGGATGCCGCTTCGATAGCAACGCAGCCTGAACCTGAGAAGAGGTCCAAGAAGGAGCAGCCAGTAAGGTCTCCAAGGATTGCGAATAAAGATTCTCTCATTCTGTCCATAGCTGGTCTAATGACCCCTGGTGGGCAGACAACGTTTCTTCTGCAGTATTTACCGCCGGTAATTCTCATTTAGTCCTCCAGGAAGGTAAAGCTTATAACCTTTCCTTCCCATTCCATATCGGATCTGCTGAAAGATCCTGTTTCTGTTTCAATTTCGCCCCTTTGGTTATCGATAGGGTCAGCTGCATAGTGCTTTTTGCCATTAAGAACCATTGCGCAGGCATTGTTGTTTGGGGTTCTGAATACATCTCCAGAGCCAAAATAATATTTCCATCTTGCCTCTTTGCCTAGTCTGTAGCCACCACCGCCAAAGGAACAGTCAGCAAAGCACCAACCAAGCTCAGGAAGATAGAACTCCGCCCAATCGTGGCAGAATACACCTTCCGGTGTTGTGTACCAACCGGACTGCCATCTTGCAGGCACCTTTGCGATTCTGCAAAGTGTGATGAAAAGAAGCGCCTGGATTCCGCAATCTCCCTTGAGATTGCTTGCTGCATATTCAGAGAGATTGTTTATAGAACCATACTCTCTAACATAGGAGTATCTTACATGAGTTGTAATCCAGTTGTAGATGGCTTTAGCCTTCTCTGCTGGTCTATCGAACCCTTTTGTAATTCTATTGGCCAGGGCTTTTAGCATTGGCGTGAATAGGATATGAGGACCTTCCTCTTTCAAGTATTCACTGAATTCCTTTTCATCTATTTTAGCAGAGCAGTCAGTTATGTCATTGAAGACGCTCTTTATAACGTACTCAAATTCGATGAAGAAGCTATCGCCTTCTTCAAGAACCTTTGAGAATCTAGCTGTCCTCATCAAAGCATTTTCATCATCAACGCCAATATAGCCAGCAGAAGCAGAGATGAATTTGATGCTTTCAATGGACTCTGCCTTTCTGACAACAGGAAGGTGTACAAGAGCTTTTTCACCATAGCCCTTAAGAGGCTTTAGCGATGCTCTGACTCTGACTTTTGCCCTTCTGGTCTTATGCTCAAGCATATATGAAACATTGTTGTCTCTTAGGGCAGAGTCGCTATCCTGATTGTCATCCTCTAAAACAGGAGCAAGACCTGTACATCTCTTGGCAGCATTCTCGACGACTCTCTTTGCCATCATGATTCTGC
Organism: Spirochaetales bacterium; assembly: GCA_017629575.1. GTDB lineage: Bacteria > Spirochaetota > Spirochaetia > Sphaerochaetales > Sphaerochaetaceae > Ornithospirochaeta. Next base: position 33,443 of record JAGBWX010000008.1, read on the forward strand.
CATCAATGAATCTCCAATCAAGGTCTCCGTTGAGGATGTAGGAGTGGACTTTGCCTGGCTTATATGTGTCTGGATAAGCTTCCTTCAAAAGCTCATCAACCTTCTCCATGGTGTATGGATAGCAGTCTTTGATGATTTCAATGTTATGCTTTTCAAGTTCTATTCTTTCCTTTGTTTCCAAAGGGCAGTTCTTATCTGCGAGATAAGAGTCCATGAGAATATTTGCAAGGGAAAAGGAGCCCGCCTTGACAGCACTTTCTATTGCTTCTGGAAGTGGATATGCTTGAGCTTCTAATTTAAGCATATTATGCCTCAGGCCAAAGGCCTATCTCGCTTGCGATTTCTGTCATTGCTTCGATTGAAAGCTCGATGATCTTTGGAATTTCTTCGCCAAGCATTGCTGCACCATTTGTGATAATGTCTCTATTTACTCCAGCGGCAAAGCCCTTTGAAGACCACTTCTTCTTTACTGACTTTACTGTGATTCCCTGCATCTTCTCCGGTCTCATTAAGGCTGTGGCTGTAATAAGACCTGTGAGTTCATCGATTGTATAGAGAACAATCTCCATCTTTCTTTCTGGCTTTACATCAGAACATAAGCCCCAGCCATGGCTCTGGACAGCTCTGATTACATCATCACCAGCTCCAATCTCCTTCAGGAGTCTTGGTGCAACCATGCAGTGCTCTTCTGGGAACATTTCCCAGTCGATGTCGTGCAGGAGGCCGATAATGCCCCAATAATCCTGATCTTCGCCATATTCCTTTGCGAATCTTCTCATTACTGCTTCTACTGAAAGAGCATGATGGAACAGGCTCTCTGACTTATTGTATTTCTTCCAAAGCTCAATAGCTGTATTTCTTTCGATGGACATTTTTACCTCCCATTTTTAGATAGTGTATCACTTGGCATAAACATTTTCAGGATATCTGTTTAAATTAGGTAAACATTTAGAAGCAAAATAGTTGAAATTGCAAAAAAATTGAATGATATTCTCTTGTGTGAGGTAGTTAATGAACATTAGTTGGAAGACATGTATGAGAGTTGCAATCTCTGGATTTGCTCTATTTTTGGCAATTACATATTGGCCTAGCATTTCAGAGTTCCTGTCTGTATTATATGGTGCTATTTATCCTGTTTTGTTCGGATTCATACTTGCCTATGTCCTCAATATCTTGATGAGATTTTATGAGAGGCACTTCCTTCCAAAGAACAAAAACAAAGGTATTGCTGCTCTACGTAGACCTCTGTGCTTAGTTCTATCGATCCTCACGCTCGTCTTAATCATCATATTCATCTTCAATATGATCATTCCTGAGCTTGTGTCATGCCTTCAGACTCTTGTAATGGAAATACCACGCTTAATCGAGAAGCTTATCAACTCTGATTTCTTGGAAAGACACCTCCCTAAAGAAATATATGATTGGGTTTACTCATATGATTGGAGGGGAATGCTCAATAAGACATATGAAAAATTGAAAGGGTATATGGGGACAGCTGTGGCTGGTGTTCTTGGTGCTGTTACAACAGTGTTCTCAAGGACAATCACATTCTTCCTTTCCTTTATATTCACAATCTATTTCCTCATAGGTAAGGAATCTCTCCTGAATCAGGGATGGAGATTGATGAATGCATATGTGAAGCCAGAGGTCCTCAAAAGAGTGGAGCATGTGCTTGTTGTTTTGGACAACTCTTTCTCAAAGTTTATTGTCGGGCAGTGTACAGAGGCTGTTATCCTTGGTTCTCTGTGTGCTCTTGGCATGTGGGTGTTCAGATTCCCATATGCAATCATGATAGGAACCCTAATTGGATTTACAGCACTCATTCCTGTTGCTGGAGCCTATATAGGAGCAGCAACTGGCATGATTATGATTGCCACTGTATCTTTCCCAAAAGCGCTGTTATTCTTGCTTTTCATTGTTGTTTTGCAGCAACTTGAGGGCAATCTGATCTATCCAAAGGTTGTAGGTGGTTCTATCAATCTGCCTGCTATATGGGTTCTTGCCTCAATTACTGTGTTTGGTGGACTCTTTGGTATTGTAGGTATGCTGGTGGGCGTTCCCCTTGTTGCAGCTGCCTACACTCTCATTAAAGAAAAGGTAAAAAAGATAGAGTCGCAGAAGAAGACCGAAACAAAAAAATAAAAGTTTTGATAAAAAGCAAATTGAAGACGTATAAATAGTCTTACAAATCCAAAAAAAAGGCATATTTCTTATTGAAAGTAATTCAAACTATGCTTAAGCTATGATGGGCGAAAAAGGGATGTGACCTTTCGCCTTTTATAATGACTTTTAGAGGAGATTTTCCTAATGAATATTCTTTTGTCAGTTTCAGTGGCGCTTCTTGTTGGCCTCATGATGACTAGACTTTTCAAGCCTGTCAAACTTCCTTCAGTAACAGCATATCTTATCGCAGGCGTTCTTATCGGACCATATTGCATAGGTGCTTTCAAAATCAATGGAATTGGATTTTCCAGCATGTCTGATGTTGCTGCCTTAAGCATCATCGCAGACCTTGCTCTTGGCTTTATTGCGTTCTCTATCGGTAGTGAGTTTAGACTTTCTGATTTAAAGAAAACAGGAAGACAGGCACTTGTAATTGGTATCGTGCAGGCATTGTCGGCAGCTTTTATTGTCGATATCGTGCTTCTCATCATCCACTTCATTGCTCCAGACAAGCTCACTGTTCCACAGGTTATTACTCTTGGTGCAATCGCAACCGCAACAGCTCCTGCTGCAACTTTAATGGTTGTAAGACAGTTCAAGGCCAAGGGTCCACTTACAAAGCTTCTTCTTCCAATCGTTGCTCTTGATGATGCTGTTGGCCTGATTGTTTTCGCAGTATCCTTTGGTATTGCGAAGTCATTGGTTAGTGGAGCTGTGGATATGATATCCATTCTCGTAAACCCTATTGTTGAGATTATCTGTTCACTCGCTCTTGGTGCAGCAATGGGTTGGGTTCTCACTCAGACTGAGAAATTCTTCAACTCAAATACAAATAGACTCAACATGACAATTGCCTTTGTAACATTTACAACTGCACTTTCATCACTTCATTTAAACATTGGTCCTGTTCATGTTGGTTTCTCACCACTTCTTACTTGTATGATGCTTGGCACAATCTTCTGCAACATCTGTCCTCTTTCAGAGGATTTGATGAAGGCTTCAGACAAGTGGACATCTCCTCTTTTTGCTCTCTTCTTCGTAATCAGTGGTGCAGAACTTGAGCTTGAAGTATTCAAGGATGTTGCAATTGTTGGAATTGGACTTGTTTATATCGTATTCAGATGTATCGGTAAGTACTATGGTTCATATTTCAGTGCAAAGGCTACCAATTGCACAGAGTCAACTTGCAAGTACCTTGGTATTACATTATTCCCACAGGCTGGTGTAGCGCTTGGCATGTGTGCAACAGCAACACAGCTTGGACCTCAGGGAAATCTCATTAGAAACATTACTCTCTTTGCAGTTCTTGTTTATGAAGTTGTAGGTCCTCTTATGACTAAGTGGGCACTTACTCAGGCTGGCGATATTCAGTCTATTCCTGAAGAGGTTAAGAATCGTCGTCAGACAAAACTCGCAGAGGCAGAGAATAAAAATAAATAGCATCGAAAGAAATTGGCGCAAGAAAAATGACCTGAGCAATCAGGTCATTTTTGCTTTTATACAATCTTATTCAAAACTTTTTTATAACACTCGATTATCTTCTCTCCAAAGAATTCCTTGTCATACGACGATGATATTCTGAGGCTCTCCTTGGATGCATTCTCTCTCCAGATTTTGTCTTCTACCATCAGTCCTAGAGAGTTTAGATATTCTTCCTTTGTGCCATAGGTATAACCATTCTTGCCGTTGATTACGAGCTCTTCAAGAACAGGATCCATTCTGCAGAGGAGAGGTAGTCCATTTGCTGGTGCCTCAATGTATGTAAGGCCCTGTGTCTCAGAGGTTGATGCGCTTGTGAATATATCACCGCATTGATAGTACTTCTGAACCTCATCTGGCTTTACCATGCCAGTGAAGATGACCCTATTGCTTATTCCAAGTTTTCTGCTAAGAGCTTCTAGGCTTTCCTTTGCAGGCCCTCCACCAACGAGCATGAGCTTGAGTTGAGGATAGTCTTTAGATGCAGAGGCAAAGTATGTTATGACTTCATCGAGGTTTTTCTCTCCTCCAAGTCTGCCAAGGTTCATCATCACAACATCACTGTCAGAGATGGAGTACTTATTCCTAATTGCTCTTCTTTCCTCTGCTGAAATTCGATTCTTATGCTGCGATAGGTTGATTCCACTTGGAATGACATCAATGTTTGCAGAGATTCCATATCCAGAAAGGACACTCTTAACTTTGTTTGTTGGTGCAATGATAGTAGCAGCCTTTCTTAGTCTGCGCTTCATGAACCTCTTGAGAAAGCGAGCGCTGAAGTTCTTCTCTGGGAAGAGATATGTGAGATAGTCTTCATAAAGTGTGTGATAGGTGTGAACAATCGGACACTTGCATTTTTTATGAACCTTAAGAGCAAATGCATAGGAAAAGAATTCGCACTGGCTATGAATGATGTCTGGCTTCCATTTCACGATATCCTTGATAGTTTCAGGACTTACAGAATATGGACTTCTGACACCAGGATAGATGAACTCCAAAGGAAGAGACCTAAGATAGTAGACATCTCCCTCTATATGCTTATGGACATCTTTTGAGAATGTTAGGATTCTAACCTCATGTCCACGCTTGATCAGTTCGCTATATAAGTTGTTGATAGATGTAACAACACCATTGGTTTTTGTATAGTAATTATCGGTGGTGATTAAGACTTTCAAACAAGGCTCCTTGAGCGGGAGGATGATCCCCCTCAATGTATTAATAAGTAAAAATACATTTCGTTACAAAAATAATAAAGAAACACCAAAATTACAAATATATTACCCTAATTTTTGTTCAATAAATTTAAAATCGCAAAGCAATGCTTATTGTTTTTGTAATATTTAACATGCACGATATCCAAATTTTCTAAAGTCTTGCTTGTTGTGGGCGTAGAGATGAAGAGTGCGCTTAGTTCTATCGGCATGACAGTGATATCTGTATAGTTGATTGGATAGTCTGGCTTGAGTATATCTGTTGCGATATCGATTAACGCAGAAACATTGATTTTTATCTTTGATTCATTCATGGAATTTTTCCTCCATAATATAAATCAAAAAAAGTAAGATTTATTTTTGGCTGAGTGTTTTTCTCAGTCCTGCATGCTCTGCGTGAATTAGGCCTCTATCTGTTTCGAGAATTCTTTCTGCATGGAATCTTGCTCTCTCTACAAGGTCTATATCCTCAGTAAGGGATGCAAACTTAAGCTTTAGGAATCCTGACTGCTTATTTCCAGCAATTTCTCCCGGTCCTCTGATTTGCAAATCTTTCTCGGCAATTAGGAAGCCGTCGCAGGTCTCTCTCATAACCTTGAGTCTTTCCCTGCCTTCTTCTGAAAGTGTGTTTGGATCGAATACCAAGAAGCAATAGGATGGAAGCGAAGATCTGCCAACTCTTCCCCTTAGCTGATGGAGAGCGGCAAGACCAAAGCGGTCTGCATGCTCAATTACCATGCATGTTGCATCTGGAATATCGATGCCAACCTCAACAACTGAAGTAGAAACGAGGTATTTGATTTTCTTTGCTCTGAAATTCTCGAGGATTTTTGTCTTCTCCTCTTCGTCCAGCTTTGAATGGATTAGGGCGGATGGTACATCAGGGTATTGTGATTTCAGAAAATCATACATGGTAGTAACGTCCCTTAAATCGCTTTCGCCCTCATCGTCGATTCTTGGATATACGAAATATGCCTGATGTCCACGCGCAAACTCAACACCAATTGCCTTGTACATCTTATCTCTGCTTTCTTCTGATACAAGATGTGTTTTGATTGGGATTCTGCCTGAAGGCATTGTATGGATTGTTGTCACATCCAAATCTGCAAAGAGTGTTAGTGCAAGCGTTCTAGGAATAGGAGTTGCTGTCATTGAGAGAATATGTGGATTTAGGCCCTTGTTTTTCAGAGCTTCTCTTTGGGCAACTCCGAATCTGTGCTGCTCATCGATGATTAGATATCTTAGGTTCTTAAACTCGACGTCTTGAGAGAATAGGGCATGTGTTCCGATAGCTAGGTCAACTTCACCATTCTTGAGAGCATCCAATAAAAGCTTTCTTCCCTTTCCCTTAACATCGCCTGTGATATATGCAAGTCTTATCCCAAGGGGAGCTAAGAGTTCGGCTGCTTTCTCTGCATGCTGTTTTGCCAGAAGCTCTGTTGGTGCCATGAAGGCAACTTGTCCACCTTTTTCAATTGCATGGAGAGATGAAAGCCATGCAATCAAAGTCTTGCCTGCGCCTACATCGCCCTGCAGGAGTCTATTCATGCTGTCATCTGAGTCCAAGTCTTCTCTGATTTCTTCAATGGCCTTATTTTGGTCTTCTGTCAGAGAGAAGGGAAGAGATGATAGAAGCTTCCTCTCAAGAGTGGATGGAGTGCTCTTCTTTCTTTTTATAGATGTATTTCTGCATCTGAGCTCTTTTAGCTCCATGAGAAAAAGCTCTGTAAAGGCAAGGGTCCTTCTTGCTACTTGCAGCATCTTTTCATTAGTTGGATAGTGTATTTCCTTAAGCGCTGTGAAACGATCGAGAAGGCCTTCTTCTCTTTTAATGTTTTCTGGGATGAATTCTTCCCTGTCGATATTGAGAAGCGAATATTGAGCAGCCTTTCTCATTATCTTTTGGGTAAGGTTTCCAGCTAGAGGATAGATAGGCAGTATCCTACCCAATCCTGCTTCTTCTTTTGTTTTCTTTATCTCGAATGATGCTGTTTGATATTGGTATCTGACTCTTTGAACAGTTGCATTGATATACCATTCAGTACCAATTTTGAGCATATTTTCTAGATATGGCCTATTAAAGCAGAGGATATCGAGGCTGGTGCCATCGTCATCCATTGCGCTAACTTTGATCACGCGTCCTTTTTTTGATGAAAATGCAGAGTGCCCCGTAATCGTGACTCTGCATGTAATAGTTGGATTTTCAATAGTTGTGGATCTTAAAGTTCGCTCTTCTCGTCTGTCATCATAGGCGCGAGGAGCCAGTGTTGCCATATCTTCAAGGGTGAATACAGATAGCTTGGCAAACTCCTTTTCTAGAGCCTTGCCAATACCTGGTACATCTGTAATCCTCCCTGTCATTGCATCTCCTAAATTGGAAGCTCAAGCGCAAGCATTGCAAGGTAGCCAAAGAGGTACTGAAGTGCAAAGTTGAGTGCGAAAACCCATAATAAAGTGATGAGGTTTATTGTGCTTTCCTTTCCAATTCTATTTTTGAAGAATAGCTTTTTGGTTATGTTTGTCAAACCCGAAACTGCATCGCCAAGCTGATTGCCCATGTTGTAGTAGGCTGGATTCTTGGCAAAGGATGAGATTGTCTTTGTGATAAGCAGGATGATTGCAAACATGAAGTAGAATGATAGGCAATATCTCCAGAAGGCCTGCAAGAAGTAATAGAGGCATAGTCCGAGAGTAAGATAGCCATTCATTCCATAGAACTCGCAGATTGACCTAAATAACTCAATGATGCCAATTGCCAGAATTGGTGAAAAGTCGAGTCTTCCTGCTGTCATTTTTGACTTTTTGAAGATATTTAGATATGGGTCTACTGCCTTTGCTATGTAATATGTGAATCCACCGTACTGTGGGAACCTGACAAACCATGAGAGCATGATTCTCACCCAAATGAGAATTGAGTAACCCCAAAGAAGTCTAGATAGCACCAGAGCGCCTTTCATTAGATAAAAGTCCATAAATCCTAATTCCTTATTCTCTAAAGTTAACTAACCCAGGCCTTTTCGACTACATCAAGCTCCTCTAATTCATCAAGAAGAGTGCTTGTATAGTTTAGGTATGAAGTGCTCTTGAGCTGCAGCTCCTCCCCCAAAACATCTGCAATCTCAATAGATACAGCTGTATCACCCTCGTATTTTGCCATGAGGGACAACAGCTCTGCCATTCCCTTTCTTGTGATTTCTGCATAGCTATAAAGTCTGATGTGAACCTTGGATACAGCCTCTGGCTTAAGCTCTGATGGTGATACAATGTCATCGATGATGAATGACAGCATTCCATCGTCCTTCTTGTTTATTGTTCCCAAGAATCCATAGATTCCATCTATTTCAGTCTTGTTTGCAAGTGTTGCAAAGGTCTTTGGGAATGCTACAGAGTCAAGGTCGCCTTCCTTTGTCTGCAGGGTGTAGATTGCCATCTTGTCACCCCTCTTTGTAAGAACAGTCCTCTGTCCGATTACCTGAGCTATAATTTGTGTCTTCTGCCCAAATGGGATTGTATCTGCATCAAGAAGGTTGACTCTAACACACTCTGAGAGTTCTTTCTTGAATGTATCGAGAGGGTGTCCTGAGATATAGAAGCCCAGCATCTCCTTTTCCATTCTGAGAAGTTCCATCAGAGGGAATGGATCTGCCTGTCTCATTTCAAAGTCTCCAAGGCCATCTTCTTCATCATCTCCGAAGAGTGACATCTGTCCAAATGCAGAGTTTGCTTTGTTTGCCTTATCGAACTTCAGCGCATCCTCAAGATTGGCTAAGAGGGTTGCTCTGTCTGTTCCAAGTTCGTCGAAAGCACCTGCCTTGATGAGGGATTCTATGAGTCTTGAGTTTAGGGTATTCTCGCCCTGTCTGTTCAAGAAGTCCATGAAACTCTTATATGGTCCATTCTTCTCCCTTTCCTCAACGATGATCTCTACAGCGCCTTCTCCAACGTTTTTGATACCAGCAAGGCCATATATGATATCGCCCTGGTCTACGTTGAAGTGCTTGTTCGATCTATTGATTGAAGGAGGAACAATCTTGATTCCGTACTTTGGAGCAAGGTTGAGGTACTCCTTGAACTTGTCAGGAGAACCCATTTCATTGGTTAGGTTAGCTGCAAGGAACTCTGCTCTGAAGTTAGCCTTTAAGAATGCTGTCTGATATGCAACAACAGAGTAAGCAACAGCATGTGACTTGTTGAAGCCATAGCCTGCAAATGGTTCGAGGATATGGAAGATTTCCTCTGCATGCTCTGCAGTATGACCTCTCTTGACTGCGCCTGCCTTGAATATCTCGAGCTGGGCAGCAAGCGCGTCGGCCTTCTTCTTACCCATGATTCTTCTCAGGATGTCAGCTTCGCCAAGAGAGTAGCCAGCGATAATCTGTGCTACCTGCATAACCTGTTCCTGATATACGATAACGCCATATGTTGGTTTAAGAATATCTTCAAGGGTTGGGTCTGGATATGTGATTGGCTCACGTCCCCACTTTGAATTGATGTACTTAGGAATGAACTGCATTGGGCCTGGCCTATAGAGGGCATTCAGAGCAACAAGCTCTTCGATGTTTGAAGGCTTTGCCTGTCTGAGAATGTCCTGCATGCCAGCTGATTCAAACTGGAATACGAGAGCGGAGTCTCCATCTTGAAGCATCTTGAAGGTTGCTTCATCTTCCTCTGAAATCTTGCTGATGTCAAAGTCTGGGAATCTCTTCCTGATGAGCTCTACAGTATGCTTGATCAGAGTAAGGGTCTTCAGGCCGAGGAAGTCCATTTTAACCAAACCGCACTGCTCAATCTGGAGCATAGTGTACTGGCTGGCAAGAGCACCTGTTCTAGGATCTGCACAAAGTGGAACATACTTATCTAGAGGCTCTCTGCCGATGACAACTCCCGCTGCATGGAGAGATGTATGTCTGTTAAGGCCCTCTAGCTTGATTGCAGTCTCAAAGAGCTCCTCGTAGATACCGCCCCTTTCTTTGATTTCTCTGAGTTCTTCAGAGTATTCGATGGCATCAGGAAGGTGCCATTTCTTCTTTCCTGGGATTTCATCTGGAACGAGAGAGCATATCTTATTCGCTTCTTCGAATGGAATATCTAGAACTCTGGCAACGTCCTTGAGAACGGCCTTTGGCTTGAGTGTTCCGAATGTTGTGATCTGTCCCACAGAGTCATGGCCATAGTGTTCTGTTACGTAATCGATTACCTTGCCTCGACCTTCGAAGCAGAAGTCGATATCGAAATCAGGAAGCGTTACTCTATCTGGATTGAGGAATCTTTCGAAGAGCAAGCTGTACTTGATTGGGTCAACGTCTGTAATTGTTGTTGTGTATGCAACTAGAGAGCCTGCACCAGAACCTCTGCCAGGTCCTACTGGAACATCGTGGGTCTTAGCCCAATGGATGTAGTCTCTAACGATGAGGAAGTAAGCAGGGAAGTCCATCTGTATGATGGTATCCAGCTCATACTGGAGTCTCTTTTTGAGGCTTTCCATCTCTTCTTCTGTTGCATTTGGATATCTTACCTCAAGCCCCTGGTAAGCCAAGGCAGAAAGATATTCGCCATCTGTCTTATATGGCTCAGGAATGTCGCACTTAGGGAGAACTGGGCCAGGGAATTTGATTTCAAGCTTGCATCTCTCTGCGACAAGCGCTGTATTGTCTACAGCCTCTGGACACCAAGAGAAAAGCGCACGCATCTCTTCTTCTGTCCTAAAGTAGAATTCGCCTTCCTTGTATCTTAATCTTTCCTTGTCTTGTTTTTTTCTGCCCGTACCAATACAAAGCAAGGTGTCATGGGCATTCCAGTCATCCTTTTCGATATAGTGGATATCATTGGTGCAAACGACCTTGATTCCAAGCTCCTGTCCAATCTTTACAAGGCTATTATTAACTATCTTCTGCTCTGGAATCCCATGGTCCTGAAGCTCAAGGTAATATCTGTCGCCAAACAGACTTTGGTACCACTTTGCACATTCCAATGCCTTTTCATAGCTTGGAGCTCTTCCTGTACCATCGTTTCTCTTGCTGCCAAGAATCATTCTTGGGACCTCGCCTGCGATACAGGCAGAGAGACAGATCAAATCTTCAGAGTGTTCTTTTAGAGATTCTCTGTCGATTCTTGGCTTATAGTAATAACCTTCCTTCCAAGCGATGGAATTGAGCTCCATTAGGTTATGGTAGCCTTTGTCGCTCATTGCAAGAAGGATTAGGTGGTAGTAGTTTTCTTCGCCATCATGGGAAGTTTTGTCTCTCCTATCTCGAGGAGCAACATAGAATTCGCATCCTACGATGGGATTGATGCCATTATTCTTACAGGCCTCATAGAAGGATACTGCGCCAAACATGTTTCCATGGTCGGTGAGGGCAAGGCTTGTCATGCCTAAAGCCTTTGCCTTTGCAACATATCTGGAAATTGAGGCTGCGCCGTCTAGAAGCGAAAAGTCACTATGGTTATGTAGATGTACAAAGCTGCCCATTATATACCCTGTCTTAGTTTTCTGAGATAGGCATTGTGAGTGCCTTTCTGTTAAGTTCTTCGACTACTGTTCCTACGAAGCTTCTGATGATGGCCTTCTGCAGAGGTGAAATCTGGAAGGATGAGGAGATGAATGCAAAGAGTACGTTGTAGATAGAATCATACTCTGAATCCTCGAGAGGGAAGCGGAGGGCAGTGAAGATGTTATCGATATCTCTTGAGAAGCAGATGCCACTCTTTGGAAGTGTTATTACAAGTCTTGCGTTCTGGAGGATGTCCTGTTCCCAGTCCGCGACAAATGCAATAGCAACAGAATCCTCAGGCTTTGACATGAAGTCCTTTGTGCAGAAAAACTTCTGGTAGCTTGGCTGATTAATGGCAATTCTAACTCTGGATAGAAGTGCCTTTGGTGGCAGCTGAAAACGACCATTCTTGTCGACCAGTCTAGAAATTGGTGCCCATCTTGAATGGAGACGCTTCTTCTTTACAATCTTCATTTCAACATTGCTTGAAAGCGCAATCAGTGTGCCAGGAATGCTTGTGGTCATGTCTGGTGTGCAGAGCGCGCCTCCGATTGTTGCACGTCTTGTGATGATTGAACATCCAATGGATTCAATATTGCTTACAAGAATCTTAGGCAAAACACCCTTGCCAGATGTAGCCATCTGATAAAGAGGAACCATTGCACCAAATTCAGCAACTCTATCGTTTCTCTGGAATCTGTGGAGTTCTTCTATTTCCCCAAGATAGATGATGTTGTCTGTTCCTGTTGCCCTTGATGGATAAACGTCAGGTCTGGTCATAATGTATGTACCACCGGCCCATAGGCTGGTGTTTGTATTATGAAGCATGATGTTTCCATACTCAGAAAGTGTTTTAGGAGTATGGATGTTTGGAGAGTTAAGACCTTCTACCAATTCTCTTCTCCCTTATTATTCTGATTCTGTTTAAAATCTGTCTTACATCGTGAAGATCCATGCAAGTGCACTTGATTATGGACATTTCCTTTACAAGAGATTCTACATTGAATGGCTCTGCACCGCTATCGAAGGAAGGCTGTTCATTATTCTTTGCAATGATGATATCTGTCAAATAGTCAAAAAGAATAGTTCTTGAGGTATAGCAGTCATCACAAGGTCGTATTCCAAGATCCTCATATGCCTTCTCTATATCGTTGAGCTTCCTATTAAAGTACTTAATTCTCAAAAACGATTCAAACGTAGTGATTGTCTTGCCATGTATTTCAAAAGCTGGAACCATGCAAGAGAGTACAGGCATGTTGTCTAATAGGACAAGACAGAGACCGCAGTTTTTTCCTCTGCAATGGGCATTGATTGTTGTGTAGTCGCAGTTTTCTTGCAGAACTAGCGAGAGAGGCTTGTTTGAGTTGAGCGAAAAGGAAAGTCTCTTTCCGTCAATTGTGCATTCTATCTTCAATTCTTGCCTCCTCTGATAGTTTCCTGTAGCTTTCTTGCGCTGGTTGGAAGAGATGAAGCCTCTTCTCCCGCAACCTGATAAAGGGCATTTGCAAAAGATGCCATTGTAAGTGCATTTGAAAGTGTTGGAAGAGATGAGATAGACTCAGCTCCATCTGGGTGTGTATAGAAGGAAAGATTGAGTTCAAAATCATCTGCTATTACAGCACCACATTCGTTCAAGGTATTGAGGATAGCTCTCTTTGCCCGTTCTCTTACATCCCTTTCCTGAATGATTACCGAAAGAGAGAAGTATGCCCAAATTCTCTTTACGACAGGCATGTAGTCCTGTCTGGATACCTTGATTTCGGTAACCATAGCACCATAGCCAGAGTATTCAAATTCACAAGGAGATATTGTGTTTTCTGCCTCAAATCTCATGATATTAGGCTGCTTCTCAGTATTCTTGATAGTATTTAGATATTTAGCGGCAGCTGCAAGCTGAGGTGTGAATTTACAAGTCAGCCTAGATAGTACGTCTGGACCACTGTCTAGGGTCTCTGGAGCTTGTTCGAGGAAGATGACACTCTCAAAGTCTTCATCTTTAGCAAACTTTGATTCAATGAGGCTCCTCCAATATTTTGTATCAACATTGCCTACGAGGGCAGAACTGTTAAGTGTTATGTTCTGGTTTTGCGTATATGTAATCTGCGCCATGAAGTTGCATTCGCTGGCCATGGTCGTAGAGAATCCGGCGATACTTGATCCAGTTGCAAATCCAATTCCTCTTAGGAATCCCACAAGACCAAATTCTCCTCTTTGGAATGTGTTTGCTGTCCATTTGCGATTGAAAATCGAGTCATCAGCAATCTTAAGAGTGTTGTTTCTATGTGTTTCGATATTGTAGGAAGGTACGTAGTCTGTGAATCTAGTCTTTTCCTTTACGATTGAATCCCTCATCTGGGCAGGTGTCATCGATGACAGATCTGACAGTCTTGAGGTGTGGTATTCAGTTGCAGCCAATGCTTCACAATATCCAAGGGAGCCGCAGAAGGAAGCTGGATAGTTGTTTGATTTGTGGATATTGATTCTTGCCTTGAAGCTCTTTACTGCATAGTAAGGAAGGAGACCAGTCATTGCCTGTCTCTGAAACTCCTCAAATGCGAAAGGATAGGCGCCCTGATCTACATTCATTTGAACATTGTCGTAGATGAGCTTTCCTTCCTCGTTTGCATATGTTGTTCTTTTGACTTTGATGCCAGCCCTTGCTGATTCGCCAATTGTTCTTATTTCAACTGGAGATCCTGTCTGGGAGGCAATGATTGATGCAATCGATGCGATGATAGCAGGCATGATAAGGTATTCATCATGCTTGGATGCATGATGAAGTTCATGGAGAATTATATTCTTCTTATTCACTCCTGTTATCTTGGATACAGAGCTTCTAACCAGCTCCGGCCACTGCATTGGAGACTGGATGTGGATATTCTTGCCATCCTGCCATACTGTGACATAGTACCTGAGTGCGGAAAAGAATACGCTATGGTCGAAGCTGAAGTTGGTCTCTACCTTTTTTAGCTTATTGAGAATCTCTTCTTCTGGCTTTTCTTCAATGCCCCAGCTGAACTCGAGTGGTGGATATGGACTATCAATCTCTGGCTTTGTATCCAGAGGCTCTGTAATAGGCTTGATGTTGCTCATCATAAGCTCTACAGACTCGTAGTCTGGGCCAAAGAGGGCCAAAATTGGCTGTCCGACATAGCTGATTGTATCTACAGCAAGAATTGGCATTGAGCTTCCGAAGAAGGAAATATCGCTGCATTCCACCAAATCCTTGCCTGTCAGAACCTGATATCTATTGTCAAGCTGAGGCATGTCAAAGCCCAGGAGCCTGACATCTGCTTCTTTGGATTTTAGAACAAGACCACATCTTAGGATGTGTCTCTCGAATTTCTTAGGTTCTGCCATACTATGAGATTACTCTAAAAATGATTTGATTCCAACTCAATTATGTCTAAAACGACCAAAGTTGCTTGCTCTCGTTGCATTTTGCCTTCTGAACTGCGCCAATGTTGCTATTTGCTTTTTTGAATGGTTCTCTTATTGAGGATTCGGGCTATTTTAAAGATAATTATGATTATGGATGCAAGAACCGAAATAGAAACACTGACAAAGGAACTTATCAGATATCAGGATGCTTACTATAAGGAAGGAAATCCTTTAGTCAGCGACCTAGAGTATGACAGAGCATGGGATAGACTTCTCTATCTTGAGAAGGAGAATCCTGAATATGCCCTTCCAGACAGCCCTACAAAGAGGGTTGGATCCGATCTGACAAACGATTTCCCAGAGTTCGAGCATTCCATTCCTGTTCTATCTCTTGATAAGGCATATTCAAAGGAAGAAGTCTTATCATTCTTCTCGAAGTCAATCCAAAAGGAGGGCGAGGGCCTTTCGTTTGCTGCAGAAGAGAAGATAGATGGAATTTCCATGGTTCTCTATTACGAAGATGGCATTTTGGTCAGAGCTGTAACTAGGGGAAATGGAGAGGTGGGAAATGATGTAACACCTAATATTCGCACTATCTCTTCTGTCCCACTTTCTCTTTCAGAGCCTGTGGATATTGCTGTTAGGGGAGAAGTATACCTTTCTAAAAAAGATTTTGAGCGTCTCAATCAGGAAGCTGAGAGCGATAAAGATAAGGCCGCAAATCCTAGAAACCTTGCTGCGGGAACGGTCAGGAGACAGAAGTCTTCAGAAGCTGCGCGCGTACCATTGGATATCTTCTGCTATGAAGGCTTCTGGAGTGATAAGGCAGAGGAGCCAAAAGATCATCTGCATATCCTTTCAAAGCTCAAGAGCCTTGGTTTCAGAATCGATCCTGAACTTGCTTTTTTTGATGTGACAAGAAGCGAGGCAGAGAGAAAGCTTAAGGAAGCTGGTATCGATGGCCTTGGATATGGCTTTGATGAACTTGAGGAATATCTGAGAAAAAAGAGTGAGACAAGACCAGATCTTCCATATGAGATTGATGGGCTTGTATTCAAAATCAATGAGCTTGGTGTAAGAGAAAAGTTTGGGTATACCGAACATCATCCAAGGTGGGCCATCGCATATAAGTTCGAGTCTCCTCAGGCTTTTGCAATCCTGAAGGACGTAACTTGCCAGGTTGGAAGAACTGGAAGAATCACACCTGTTGCAGAGGTTTCCGATACCCTATTGAGTGGTTCTACGATCAGAAGAGCAACATTGCACAACCAGGAGTACATCGATCAGCTTGAACTAGCAATTGGAGATACAGTCTCAATCACAAAGAGAGGCGATGTTATTCCGGCTGTTGAAGAGGTTGTTGAGAAGAATAATCTCGGAAATAAAACTTATAAGCTTCCTAGACTTTGTCCATGCTGTGGATCAGAGCTTGTGAGTGAAGGTGCACATTTATTCTGTCCAAACTACGATTGTGAGGAACAGGTTAAAGGCAGGATTGCTTACTTTGCAGGCAGAGACCAGATGGATATCGAAAGTCTTGGCCCAAAGACTATCGAGATTCTCTACAAGGAAGGCTTATTGAAGTCTGTTGAAGATATCTACAGTGCAGACTATGACCAGATGATTGGAAAGCCTGGCTTTGGCCAAAAGACAGTAGACAACCTAAAAAAGGGCGTAAAGGATTCTATAGCACGTCCATATAAGACAGTTCTTTCATCATTGGGCATTGCAGAAATCGGTGGTAAGAGTGCAGAGATTCTTGCATCTTCTGGCTTTGACTCAATCTCTAAGCTCATTGCCGCTGCAGATAAGAGAGATCCTTCTTTGTTTACATCAATCAAAGGCTTGGGAGAGAGTACTGCCGACATCTTGATTAAGGCTTTTACTGACCAAAGACTGCTTGAGACAATATCAAAGCTTTCAAGCCATGGCCTACATCTTGATGCTGCCTTAGATAGCAAGGATGAGACTGAGTACCAGCCTATTTTCTCTGGACAGATTTGGGTTGCTACGGGTAGCTTTGAGAACTTCAATCCAAGAAGCAAGGCTCTTCAAGAGATTGAGAAAAGAGGTGGAAAAACAGCTGGTTCTGTTACAGGCAAGACAACTCATCTTCTTGCTGGAAAAGGTGGCGGATCAAAGCGCAAGGATGCTGAAAAGCTTGGGGTGAAGATTGTCTCAGAAGAAGAATTCCTCGCTCTTCTCTCTCAGGATGCCAATAAAGAAGAGGGTATGGATGAGGTTAAGAACCCAGCTCCAGCAAAAGATGATTCTGAGCAGCTTTCATTCTTCGATGACCTAGGCTGTTAACATGATAACAGAAAGCTTGTAAAAACAGTTCCAGCAAGGAAAAACAGACAATAAAATTCATATTTTGTATAAGAAACCGGCTTTTTATTATTGCCGGTTTTTTTCTATACTTTCTTCATGAACGTATTAGCAAAAGAACTTAATGAGATTCTAATAGATAGCGTAGCATTTCCATTCCTCTCAAAGAGAGGACAAAGATTATATTTCCCAAAAGGCATCGTAGCTCAGTCTGCAGAAGCTGGCGAAAAAGCTAAGAGATACAACGCTACAGTTGGCCTTGCAAAGGATAAGGGCGAGCCATTTTGCCTTAGTGATATCTATAACCAGTTTGCTGCTGGTGGTCTTAGCAAGGCAGACATTTTTTCTTATGCACCAGGCGGTGGAGACAAGACTCTCAGAGCTCTTTGGCAGAAGGAGCTTATCAAGAAGAACCCTCATCTTGAGGGCAAGCTTATCTCTGAAACTCTCGTTACAGCTGGTTTGACACACACAATCAGCATGGTTGCTGAGATGTTCCTCGATGAGGGCGATGAGATGGTATGTCCAGATCTTTATTGGGACAACTATCAGCTTATCTTTGAAGACTTGATTGGCGCGGAGCTTAAGTATTTCAAGTTCTTTACAGAGGACGGCCATTTCAATACTGAAGCAATGAAGGCAGCTCTTCTTGCTACCAAGGGTGATACAGCAAGAATCATCCTCAACTTCCCAAACAATCCTACAGGCTACACTCCTTCCAAAAAGGAAGCTGAGGGCATTGTTGAGGCTCTTAAGGAGGTTGCAGATCAGAAGAAGGTTATGGTTATTTCCGATGATGCATACTTTGGTCTCTTCTTTAACGAAGAAACAGAGAAGGAATCTCTCTTCTCTTATCTTGCAGATGCTCATGAGAATATCTTTGCAATCAAGGGCGATGCAGCAACCAAGGAAGAGATGGTATGGGGTTTCAGAATTGGCTTCATCACATATGCTTCAAAAGGCCTTTCCAAGAATCAGCTTGATGCTTTGGTGAAAAAGACTCTTGGAGCTATCAGATGCACAGTATCAAACTGTGACAGACCTGGCCAGTCTCTCCTTGTTGGTGCAATCCAGAATGGCCAAAACTATCTTGCTGACAAGCAATATTTGTTTGATGTTATCTCAAAGCGTTATAAAATTACAGAAGAGGCTCTTTCTTCTCATCGTGATTCAGCTTATCTTAAGCCATATCCATTCAATTCTGGATACTTCATGGCTTTCGATACTTTGGGCCATGATGCAGAGGAGCTCAGGACTTACCTTTTGGAGAAGTACCAGATAGGTACTATCAACATCATGGGCAAGACGCTGCGTCTAGCATATTGCTCTGTAGAGGCAGAAAACCTGAAGGACCTCGTAGATATGATATATAAGGCTGCTGAGGAGATATGGAGCTAAACACGAAAATCTATCTTTTGGATGACAATGGCAATAAGTTTATGGGTATTGGTGTCCTGTGGCTTTTGGAGGCCATTGAGGAGTCTTCCTCTTTGAGGCAGGCTGCACAAAAGATGGAACTTTCGTATTCCAAGGCATATAATATGCTCTCTCAATTGGAGAAGAGCCTAGGATGCGCTGTGGTTGAGAGAAGGAGGGGAGGTCACTCCAGAGAAGGCATTGAGCTTACTCCTTTTGCTCGAAAATTCATTGAACTCTACAAAGAATTCCAAATCAATGTAAAGAAAGAATCCGAAACTGTATTTATCGGTTTCGAGTCTTCTTTGAAAGCTCTTATGGAGGAAGAAGATGCCAAAAGGTAGACTTTACGACTTTTCCATCGATACTCTTGGACCAGCAAAACTGAAGTCCCCAATCAGAATGTCTGCAAAGACTGGTGATGGTGTTGCTGATTACGTATATGATAGCGACAGAATTCTCTTCGATATTGAAACAGAGGTTGTTGACGGCGAAATCATGCCTGTTCATTCAGATACTCTTGAGCTTGCAGGACCAAGAGAGAAGATATACTTCAACCCATCCCATGTACACGCAGCAATTTGCACATGCGGAGGACTCTGTCCTGGATTGAACAACGTTATCAGAGCTGTCGTAAGATGCCTTTGGTATCGCTATGGTGTAAGAAGAATCTCAGGAATCCAGTACGGATACCTAGGCCTTTTGGAAAACTCACCATGGCCATTGATTCCATTAGACCCTGCTGTTGTTGATGATATTCAGGAAAAGGGTGGCACTATCCTTGGTTCAGCAAGAGGTGGCGGAAAGCAGGTTGAGGAAATTGTAGACTCTCTTGAAAGACTCAACATCAATATTCTCATCACCATCGGTGGAGATGGAACTTTGAGAGGCACATATGACATTGGAGAGGAAATCAAGAAGAGAGGGTTGAAGATTGCAACCGTTGGTGTTCCAAAGACAATAGACAACGACCTTTCATTCATCGACTCTTCCTTTGGTTTTGATACAGCTGTTGCGTCAGCCGTTCCTTCTGTTAGAGGTGCCCATGTTGAGGCGAAAGCATCAATCAATGGAATTGGTCTTGTTAAGGTAATGGGTAGAGAATCTGGATATATTGCTGCGCACACATCTCTAGCACAGTCAGACGTAAACTTCTGCCTTATTCCAGAGTCTCCATTTGATTTGGAGGGACCAAATGGTCTTTTGGAACATCTGAAGAGAAGAGTTCTAGACAGAGGTCATGCCGTCAT
>JAGBWX010000099.1 GCA_017629575.1 Spirochaetales bacterium
CTGCAAAGGCTTGCTACAAGGCATTCCTTACAATCGAGTAAGTTTGAACTTCTCGTCATATGAAAACCATACCCTCCCGTTGAGTCCAACAGGAGGGTTTTTGCTATTATCATGAAGCGTATTGTGTTAATCAATATTTGCTGAATTATGGGTAGAGTATCGCCCTGCAGCAATGAAAAAGAGGGAAATCTGTTTTCAGACTCCCCTCTTATCACTCTTTAAATTATAGCTTTCGATTATTATTTTTCTTCCAAGAATGGTGATGGAGCTGGTTCTACACCCTTCTTCCATTCAATTACGTTCACAAGCACGAATGTGAGTGCGCCAACTGCACAACCGAATACTACAGGAAGAACACCAAGGTAGAAGTCGCCGCCTGAGAGAATCTGCCAGAAGATAACGCCGATAGTACCTGTGATGATAGAAATCTGTCCTGAGTGCTTTGTTGCTCTTGGAACAACAAGTCCGAGGCCATAAGCGGCAAATGGACCTGCACATCTAATAGCGAATGCGAATGTGTTCATTGTAACAATGTTTACACCAAGCATTGAGATCAACATAGCGATGATTGAGAAGATAACGTTACATGCTCTTGTGTAGAAGATTGTCTGCTTATCTGTGAGAGTCTTGCCTGCGTATGGCTTATAAAGGTCATTCATGATCATTGTAGACATACAGAGCAAGTTGGAGTCAGCAGATGACATTGTTGCTGAAATAATAGCAGCAGAAACAAGACCTGTGATGATAGCTGGAGCATAGCTCTGTGTTACTGCCATCATAGCCTGACCTGATGCTACATCTGGCATTACTGCGAGTGCTGCGAGACCAAGGATTGTTGGGAATGCTGACATAGCTGCCATCAATACGCCAGAAAGGAGAGATGCTCTGAAAGCTGTCTGCTCGTCCTTAGCTGACTCGAATCTTGAGATCATCTCTGGACCTGAGAGGAATGTACAGAAGTAGTTGAAGATGTAACCGATAATTGTTACCCAACCAATCTTGACTGGATCAAGCTGTGCTTCTGGAAGCTTAGCTGCAATTGCTGCCCATCCACCGCAACCCTTGAGTACGAATGGTGTAGCAATGGCGAGGCCACCCAAGATGATTATAAACTGCACTAAGTCAGAAATCTGGTCCGCAATCATACCACCAAAGGTTGTATAGAGGATGATTACTATACCAGCAATGATAAGACATACATTTACTGGAAGTCCTGTAAGTGTTGCTACAACAGAACCTGATGCTGCAATCTGAGATGATGTAAGACAGAAGAGAGCAAGGATATTGAGTACTGCTGAGAATACAGAAGACATCTTTCCGTATCTTCTTCCGATAACCTCTGGAATTGTAACAGCCATAGCCTTTCTGATCTTAGGAGCAAAGAATGCAAGAGGAATCATTGCAACGGATGCTGCAAGAACATACCAAATGGCACTCATACCCCAAGCGCCGAATGCCTTACCTGCAAGACCTGTTGTGGATCCTCCACCGATGTTGTTTGCAGAAAGAGAGAATGCAACCATAAATAGTCCCATTCTACGGCCAGCGATCATATAGTCTTCGCTGTTCTTAATCTTGAGCTTTCCAACGAGAGCTCCAACGCCTAGCATACCAATAAGGTATACGACAACAATTACTAACGCCTGCACGTTGATAACCATATTTTCCTCCTTTTGTTTCCTTAAAAATAATTTTATAAGAGGGTTTATTTTATGTATACAAAAAACATAGAGGCATACTAATCGACATATTTTTTGAACAAATACTATGACTTTGATGGATTTCTCTTTCCGAAATGTAACCTTTTAGATTATATTTATAGGTGATAATGAAACTAGGAGGTACCTAAAATGAAATTTGTATGTAATCTTTGTGGCTATATTTATGATGAAGCAGCTGGCGATCCAGATTCAGGAATCGAACCAGGAACAAAGTGGGAAGATCTTCCAGAAGATTGGGCTTGTCCTCTCTGTGGCGCAGGCAAGGAAGAATTTTCTGAAGCATAATAAATCTTGATGGATATCCATCGTTATAAATATGCTCCTCGTCGATAATGATGAGGAGCTTTTCTTTAAAGAAAAAGGCCATTGCTCACAATTGCAACGGCCTCTATTGATTAGATGTAGAACAGCATTTCGCCATATGTTGGATATGGCCATACACTCTGATCGACAACCAACTCTAGCTCATCAGCTGGCTTTCTGACCTTCTCCATCAAAGGGAGAACCTTTTCCCTATAATAGTGTGCAAGCGCAGAACCTTCATAGGCCTCTGCCTCTTCTGTTGCAAGCTGCAATTCGTTAACCGCCTCATAAAGCTCATCAGTGAGTACGGAAATCTTCTCGAGCTGGCCAATTTCAGCATCAAACCTAAGGTGTGGACAAGCTGCCTTCTTGCTGCAAATACCATCAGCAAGCTTCGTTGCATATCCCTCAGAAGCAGGAAGAACCTGTCTATTGATCATATCAATAAGTGTAAGAGCCTCAATATGGACAGTTTTTGCATATTCTTCATTGAGGATCTCGTATCTAGAGTGAATCTCGACAGAATTGAAGATTCCAAATTCCTTAAAGAGCGCAATATTCTTAGGTGCAATGAAGGTATCGAGAGCATCTGGACAGCTTCTAAGATTCAACAAGCCTCTTCTTTCTGCTTCTTCTGCCCATTCATTGGAATAGCTGTTTCCATTGAATACAATTCTCTTGTGATTCTTATATGTCTCGCCAACAAGCGCTGTTACAGCCTTGGAGAAGTCCTTAGCATCAACAAGCTTGTCATAGAAGCCCTTGAGAACCTTTGCAACAATTGTGTTGAGCATGATATTTGGCTCAGATACTGAGAATGAAGAACCAAGCATTCTAAACTCGAACTTGTTGCCAGTAAAAGCAAATGGGGAAGTTCTGTTTCTATCTGTTGTATCCTTAGGAATTGCTGGAAGAACATGAGTTCCGAGCTCCATGCTCTCCTTGCTCTTTCCGTAAGCCTTCTTGCCTTCGCTGATTGCTTCGAGAATCTCTGTAAGCTCATCGCCGAGGAATACAGAAATTACAGCTGGAGGTGCTTCGTTTGAACCAAGTCTATGGTCGTTACCTGCACTAGCTGATGAAATTCTCATCAAATCCTGGTACTCGTCGATAGCCTTGATCACCGCAACGAGGAATAAAAGGAACTGTGCATTGTCCTTTGGATTGTCGCCAGGCTCAAATAAGTTCTGGCCCTTATCTGTATTGAGGGACCAGTTATTATGCTTGCCCGATCCATTTACACCCTTAAAAGGCTTCTCATGCAATAGACAGGCAAAGCCATGACTCTCTGCAATCTTCTTCATCAGCTCCATTGTGAGCTGATTATGGTCAACTGAGATATTAGCTGTTGTAAATACAGGAGCAAGCTCATGCTGTGAAGGTGCTGCTTCATTATGGCTTGTCTTTGAATAGATGCCAAGCTTCCAAAGAGCCTTATCCAGATCATGCATGTAATCAGCAACACGATTTCTCAATGCACCGAAGTAATGGTCTTCCATCTCCTGGCCCTTAGGGCTTCTTGCTCCAAGAAGAGTTCTGCCTGCATAGATGAGATCTTTTCTCTTCTCGTAATCCTTTTTGTCAATGAGGAAGTATTCCTGCTCTGCACCAACTGTTGTTGTGACTCGCTTAACATCATCTCTGCCAAAGAGTCTGAGAATCTTTACAGCTTCCTTGGAGATAACATCCATCGATCTCAACAAAGGTGTCTTCTTATCCAAAATCTCACCAGAGTAAGAGCAGAATGCAGTAGGGATACAGAGTGTTTCACCCTTGATGAATGCATAGCTAGTTGGGTCCCAGGCAGTATAGCCACGAGCTTCGAAAGTTGCTCTGATTCCGCCGGATGGGAAAGATGAGGCATCAGGCTCACCCTTGATGAGCTCCTTGCCTGAGAAGTCAAGAATAACCTTTCCGCCCTCGGAAGGAACGATGAATGCATCATGCTTTTCAGCTGTTATTCCAGTCATAGGTTGGAACCAGTGAGTATAGTGGGTTGCCCCCTTCTCAACTGCCCAGTTCTTCATTGCGTTTGCAACTACATTAGCTACATTCAAATCTAGCTCTTTGCCTTCTTCGATAGTCCTTCTGAGAGCCTTGTAAACATCCTTAGGAAGTCTTTCCCTCATGGTCACATCGTTGAAGACCATACATCCAAAATAATCAGCTACGTTTTCCATCCATGCCTCCCCGGGATTCCCGATGGAATATAAGAGATACAATATTCTTTCTGCGCTTTATTTTTCAAGTGTTTTGACACTTATAAGACCTTTCAAATCTTATTTTCCAGTTTTTCTACAATCTTTTTTACGAAAGGAGTTATTTTTTCAGCCATTATCATATGACCAGCAAGATTTGGGTGAAGACCATCTCCATCTGGCATTTCAGGATTGGAATAATACTTCTTGTTGTTATCCTTCTCCCAAGGCTTTAGAGGTGAGTCATGCAGAATATCTAAAAACGGTATGTTGCGGTCCTTCGCATACTGGGCCATTTCACTCACCAGGGTCTCAAGTTTGTTGTTTGGATCAGTTGGGATAAAGCCTTCCTGAGGAACTGTTGAAATAAAAGCATATGGAACACCAGGAAAGAGGGTTTCTATCTTCTTTATGAGGATATCTAAACACCCCATATAGCTGTCTTCAGAGCTATCACCAGCTTTTCCGATATAACCATCATCGAGCATTAAATCATTGATTCCGCCCAAGATTGTTATGAAATCAATTGGGTAGTCCTTGTATCTTTCGATTCTCTTGTAAAAAGGTGGCCTTGTCTTATGGTGGTGTCTGAAGCCTGTGCCCCCTTCACCAGCATTGATTACTTCCAAGTTTCCAAGCTTTTCCTTGACAATGAGATGGTAGTTCTTCTCTGTCCTCTGGTTCTTTTCTGTGATGCTATCGCCGAGAGCAAGCCAAACGTGTGTCTTCATGGACAAATTATGAATAAAAAGAATAAATTGAACAACTCTTACTTTTCCGGATAGAGAATTATAGTCCTGCCACTTACCTCAAAGAACAAAGCCTCACCTATCTTCTTTTCGCTAACTGTGTAGTGAAGAAACAAATCGGGCCTTCTCTCTGCCATCATCTTGCCATCGTGGTAAAAGAACCTTATTCGCTGAGAATAAGTATGACCCTCTACAAAAAGAACTATAAATCCATCTTCAAAATAGCTTGAGACAACTCCTGTAGAGTCTTGAAATATAAGCTCCCTCAGCTCTCTCAGCTCATAGTCTTCGGCACTCCATCTCCTAGAGTGGATGTATCTCGCTATGCGTGCATATTCAGTCTCATTGATCAAAGTCAATTGGGAGTAGTCTTTGAAAAAAGCATAGACAGAAATTAGAAGAGCAGTAACTGCCCCAACAAGAACAAATGCGATGATTTTCTTTTTCTCAATTGGCATCTTTCCAAGCTTAGAGTCTAGTAATTCTCCATACTCCTTTGCCTCTTCAGAAAGAGCATTGATCTTGATTTTTTTGGCCATACTTCAAGGAGAGTACAAACCTGCTTTTTTCGATAGGTATCCAAGTGAACACTCTGCGTGTTAAATTGATACAGAATCTATATAGAATGAGGATTTGTTACTACCTTAACATTTTAACTGCTTTTCTCTGCAAAAAATCTTATATATTAACAAATATATTCTTTATTTACCCTAATTTACTTGAAACAAAAGTTGGTAAAAGACTAAACTCAAAGAACATTTATTCTTTTTTACCTAAACAAGGGAGTATTTAAAATGAGCGGAATTATTATCCTTCTTATTGCCCTCGTAGCACTCGTTTGCGGTTATGTTTTCTACGGCAGATGGCTTGCTAAGCAGTGGGGAGTAGACAACAGCAGAGTAACTCCAGCAGTTGAATATAACGACGGAGTTGACTATGTTCCTACAAAGGCTCAGGTAGTATTCGGTCACCAGTTCGCTTCTATCGCAGGTGCTGGCCCAATTAACGGACCAATCCAGGCAGCAATCTTTGGCTGGGTTCCAGTTCTTCTTTGGTGTGTTATCGGCGGTATCTTCTTCGGTGCAGTTCAGGACTTCTCAGCAATGTTCGCATCTGTAAGAAATAAGGGCAGATCAATTGGTATCATCATCGAGAATTATGTTGGTAAGCTCGGCAAGAGACTCTTCCTCATCTTCGTTTACCTCTTCTGTATTCTCGTTATCGCAGCATTCGCAGATATCGTAGCTAAGTCATTCGGCGTAACAGATGCAGCAACTGCAGCAATCAACAAGTCACACGGACAGGTTGCAACAACTTCTGTTCTCTTCATCTTCTTCGCTGTAGCATTCGGCTTCTTCCTCAAGTATGTTGACATCTACAAGATCTTCGGACCTAAGGGCGGTACAGCTGTTAACACAGGAATTGCTATCGTAGTTCTTATTGTTGCTATTGCAATTGGTCTTGCATTCCCAATGACAATTACAGTAAAGACATGGTCACTTCTCGTATTTGCATACATCCTCGTTGCATGTGTTGCTCCAGTTTGGGCACTTCTCCAGCCAAGAGATTACCTCAACTCTTACCTTCTTGTTGCTATGATCGCAGCTGCTGTTATTGGCATCTTCGCATCTAACCCAGAAGTTAAGCTCAACGCATTCAATGGCTTCAAGCTTGCAAACGGAACATCAATCTTCCCATTCCTCTTCGTTACAATCGCATGTGGTGCAGTATCAGGATTCCATTCACTCGTTTCTTCTGATACAGCTTCTAAGCAGGTTTCAAGAGAATCAGACATGCTCCCAATTTCATACGGTGCAATGCTTGTTGAGTCACTCCTCGGCATCATCTCACTCGTAGCAGTTTGTGCAATCGCAGTTGACGGTGCAGTACCAGCTGGTACACCTCAGGATCTCTTCGCTTCAGCTGTAGCAGGCTTCCTCGGACCTCTCGGCGTAAGCCCAGACCTTGCATTCACACTCATCTCTCTCTCAGTTTCAGCTTTCGCTCTTACATCTCTTGACTCAGTAGCAAGAGTTGGTAGACTCACATGGCAGGAACTCTTCCTCGATGCAGAAGATGACCACTCAGGCAAGGAACTCCCAGGCTGGAAGAAGATCCTCACAAACTCTTGGGTTGCAACAATCATCGTTCTCGCACCTTCTTATGCTCTCATGAAGGTTGGCTATGCAAAGATTTGGCCTCTCTTCGGTTCAGCAAACCAGCTTCTTGCAGTACTCGCACTCGCAGCAGTTGCAGTATTCCTCAAGAAGATCAAGAAGAACAACAAGATGATGATCCTCCCAATGTTCTTCATGCTCGCAGTTACAGGCGTTGCTCTTATCCAGATCATTATCAAGCAGGCTAAGACAATCATTGCTCCAACTGCAATGTCAGACAACCTCGCAGCTGGTCTCCAGCTCGTATTCGCAATCCTCCTCCTCGCTCTCGCAGTAATCGTAGTTGTACAGTGCTGCCAGAAGCTCTTTGGAAAGGACGAAGAATAATCTAGCTTAAGCTAAGACAAACAAACCCCAGGCATTTTGCTTGGGGTTTTTATATTTTCAAACTCTATTCAAACTACCTTTTCATTAGCAGCTTAAGACTCTTCTTGCATTATCATAGAACATCTTATCGACAGATTTTGCTGGAACACCTGCATCAAGAAGCACATTCTTCAAAATTGGCAGTCTATCTGCAGAGGCTATCTCTAAATCGCCGGAGATTCCATCAAAGTCTGTACCAAGCGCAATAACATCCTCTCCCGCAACATTTATGATGTGCTTTACATGTCTTACCATATCAGAAATCAAGCTAGCTCTATTTGGAGTATTTTCAGATTTCAAGAAGGCAGGACAGAAATTTAGGCCAGTTACACCACCTTTATCTGCCAAGGCCTTAAGCATTTCGTCAGTAAGGTTTCTAGTAGAGGGAGTAAGAAATCTTGAATTTGAGTGAGTTGCAACAAAAGGCTTTTTCGAATATTTAACAACATCCCAAAAGCCTCCATCCGACAAATGGGACACATCAACTAAAATACCCAGTCTCTCGCACTCAGATATAGCTTCAATGCCTTTACCCTTTAAGCCAAGAGTCATCAAGCTAGGATCCTTGCTGTTTGGATATCCTAAATCATTCTCGAAATTCCATGTAAATCCGAAAATCTTAACACCCCAATCCTTCATTATAGATAGACGAGACAAGTCTCCTTCAATTGAGAAACCCTCCTCTATTGTCAGAATTGCAGATAGCTCGTTCTTATCTAAATCATCAACGCTTTCAAATTGAGGAATTCCAGATCTTTCAAGCTCAAGGCAAAATCTATCATAAAGCTCATTTACAATCTGCCAAGGAGTCTTATCTCTATCACGCTCTATTCTTACATCATACATAGGCGTAAATAGTGCAAAACACTGTCCTTTTACGCCTCCATCGATAAGTTTTTGCTTATCGATCATATAAGAGTTTGAGATAAGGCTAAACTTATCATCGTCTTCCCAAAGTCTATAAATTGTATCGCAGTGCAAATCAATCATTAAAAAAATTAGAACATAGATGACTATGATTTGCTAGGAAATTCAACCATCTTTTCCAAGAAGGAGTCCAAGGGATTCCTTAACATACTTGATTCCCTTTTCCTTCACGATGTTGTTTGCAGAATAATAGCAATACCAAGTGTCTTCATTATCCATATATCTGAGATCTACAGATGTTATGTATCTGCCAGCCCATCCATCCTCTGCACATTTTTGGATTAACTTTGGCTCTGACCACTTAAGACCATCCTCACTAGTAAGCAGCAAAAGCGCAGAAGAAGACTTGTTCTTCTCCCTGTCATAGAAGAAGGCACACTCAAGCCCCGCCATACCATCAGAGCATGGAACGATTCTCACAGATCCTACAGCAAGATTTCTGTACTTGCTATCTGGCTCAATCTCAATAAGAGGCTCATGGTTGATCCTATAAGGTCCTTCGATATAATCAGCTTCAGCATACATAAGCCTTGCTGTTGCCTTTTGATCTGTATCGTAGATTCTTGTCTCACCAGCTCCGAAGTAAAGTCGGTAGCGTCCTTCCCAGAAGACTAGCTGTGGCCTGGAAATTCTAGCAACGCCCTCCTGGAAAACTGACCTAGGAATCTTATCGCTATCCAAGAGAAGCTTAGGTTCAGACCAAAGTGCAAGGTCTGTTGAGCTGGTAATCATGATTCTAGAGTTCTTGAGGGAGTCCTTCTCCTTATTGAAGAAGTCTTTGTCATGAATCTCATATAGAAGGTAATAGGTAGTTCCTTCCTTATAGATAAATGGAGAATGGGCTCTAGTGAAGACTCTATGCTCCCTAGTCCACTCCAAACCCGATGTAGAGGTAAAATGGTCGATTCCAACCCATGTATGGGCAAAGAGATGCCAGAGGCCGTCTGGAGACTCCTCTGGAAGAAGATATGCTGGGTCGCATAGACGAGGCGTAAAAGCATTTCTTGCAGCGATTGGCTCATCGCTAAAGGAATACCAATAAGCCTTCTCCAGCTTATCTAAGCTCTGGTAACGCATTATTCACCTCTATATGGAGGTCTTCTGTTCTTAGGTGCCATAAATGGATACAAGTGATCCTCAAGCTTGAACTTCTTCTGAACCCAAGTAAGGATTTTATTGTACAAGAAGAGAGTCAAAGCTGTAGAACCTACAAATAGGACAAGCACAGACATCATTGATACCAGCTGGTTCTCTGCAAGTGTAGGCCACTTTGTGAACAGCATTGTGATTAGAATAAAACCAAGTGTAAAGAATATGAACATCAGCAGAACATTGACAGCTGTTGCTGCAAGCATGAACCAAACTGTATTAGACTTCTTTCCCATTTTCTTTTCTCCCTGTAAGGACTATGGTGATCAATAATAGAATAACAGAGCATACTACTGATGCATCTGCGATATTCCATGTTGGGAATCTATCCATTCCCATAAAGCCATTGAGGTCTGTGGAGATGAAATCAACAACTCTGAGGCTTCTGAAAATTCTATCGATGATGTTTCCAATCCCACCGCCAAAGATGCCAGCAAGACACCACTTCTGGAGTACAGTAAACTCTTCATCGCTCTTCTTAGATATTATGCAATAGGCAACTCCCACCATCAACACGATAGGGAGCGCTATAAACAGAATATACTTCAAAAATACAGGAAGCGAATCGCCCATGCTGAAGGCGACTGCATCATTTCTAACATGGCAGATCCAAAGCCAATCATTGAAATAGCTTTTTGCAACCATTCCCTCTGGAATGTACTTCACTACAAGAGCCTTGGTAATTTGGTCCAAAGCTACAACAACTGCAGAGAGAATGAATGGAAGGTATCTCTTAGATCTCAAAGTCCTGTCTCCGCTTCAATGAATTTTGTCTCAATTTCGAACTGACGCTTGGTCATTCTCTCCAGAGCCTTAACACCAAAGACTTCTGTTCTATAGTGTCCGCCAGAGATTACTGAAATACCAGCTTCTCTAGCTGTATGGTAGTTCTGGTGGAGTATCTCGCCTGTGATATATAAATCGAGGCCCTGATCGATTGCATCCTGAACATCGCTTCCGCCTCCGCCTGAGATGATGCCAACTGTCTCAATCTTCTTCTCTACATCGTCTGTGATGATGTCTGAGAAAACAGGATCCAGGCCAAGAAGTCTAATAATTTCTTCAACAGTCATTGGGAATGGAAGCTTTCCCTTCACGCCAATAGCCTTGCCCTTGAAATAGCCAAATGGATCGTACTCCCTCATTCCAAGAGAAATTGCCATCTGAGCGTTGTTTCCATAAAGCATATGAGCATCCAGTGGAAGGTGTGCAGCAAAGAGTGTAAGGTTATTGTCGAGTGCGCACTTCACTCTCTTGTAGTGGTCTCCCTTGATTGCAATTGGGCGTCCCCAGAAAAGACCATGATGCACAACTAAGATATCAGCACCCCATTCTGCTGCTTCCGAAATTGTCTTATAGCAAGCATCAACTGCAAATGCAACTTTCTTGACCTCTCTATCAGGAGAAGCAATCTGAACACCGTTTAAAGAAATATCGTCAAATGACGCAATATCAAGAATTTTTGATAAATGGTCTGTAAATTCACTAATTAACATACTATGTAAGTATAGTTCGTTGACTTGAAATAATCCACCTTATATCATTTGCTCATGCTAAAAGAAATAACTGGAAGCGAAATTCGTCTTTCTTACAGCAACTATTCCTTTAATGACGTCGAAGCAGGGGAAAAGATCATCGGCCAAGATAAGGCTCTTGGCCTCTTGCGTCTTGGCCTTTCAATGAATAGACATGGCTACAACATCTTCATTTCCGGTGAAGATGGAACAGGAAGACTCTCTGCAATCAGACAGGAAATCGAAAAGATAGAAAAAGATGTATCTGGCTTGAAGGATGCAGCTTATGCATATAGCTCAAAACACCCAAATAGACCAACCTGCCTCATCTTTGAAAAAGGAAAGGCAAGAGAGTTCCAGAAGGACCTCTACAAGTACAAAGATGGTGAAATTACAAAAGAGCAGCTTCTATATGCCTTCCAAGATGAAAAGATTGCAAGATTTGTAAACTCACTTCCACCATATGATGAAAATCAGGATGCATGGAAAATCAACATCGTCCTCGATAGAACTGGATTCACAAGAAGGCCTCTCGTAATTGAGACTCATCCTTCTCATAGCTCCCTATTTGGCTCAATCGAGAAGGATCTTGAGCCACATCTTTCAGTTAGAGTTGGTTCTTACCAAGAGGCATCCGGAGGCTTCTTAGTTCTTAATGCAGCAGAGATTGTAGAAGATGAAGAGCTATGGACAAGCTTAAAGCGCTACTTGGATATGACCCATAGAGCAATATCTTCAACTGCGGTACAAGGTGAGATGACATCCTCTGTTCGCCCTTCTCCAATTCCTCTTCCTACTAAGGTAATCCTTCTTGGCTCTGAAGAGCTCTATAACAAGCTCATCGATAGAGACGATCTATTTTTGAAGTTCTTCAAGATATCTCCAGAGTTCGACTTCACAATGGATGCGACAAAGGAAAATATCAACGGAACAGTAAGCTACCTCAAGTCTGCAGGAAAGAATCTCCTTAAGCAGGAAGATTCTGCCTACCATGAAATTCTAAGATACTCCTCCTGGCTTGCTGAAGATAGGAAAAGACTTACTACACAGCTTTCTCTCTTAGGGGACCTTTTAGAGGAATCTTCTGTTGAGGCTATTGCTCTTGGAAAAGAGTCAGTTGATGGATATGCAGTAAAGGCAGCTCTCTCGAAGAGAGATTGGTACAACTCTATGGCAGAAGAGCATATCAACAAGGAAATTGAAGATGGTGTCATGGTAATGACGCTCAAAGGCGAGAGAGTCGGCGTTGTAAATGGTCTTGCTGTAATGGATAGAGGCCTTTCATCCTTCGGAACACCTACAGTCATCTCTG
Source organism: Spirochaetales bacterium (assembly GCA_017629575.1). Taxonomy (GTDB): domain Bacteria; phylum Spirochaetota; class Spirochaetia; order Sphaerochaetales; family Sphaerochaetaceae; genus Ornithospirochaeta. The sequence continues at coordinate 12,417 of JAGBWX010000099.1, forward strand.
CAACAGTAGCACCAGGGACAGAAGGCATTGTGAATATAGAGCATGAGGCAGGTCTTTCTGGAAATATCCATGACAAGGGCCTTCTGATCCTCGAGGGATACCTAAGACACAAATATGCCCGCACATTCCCACTATCTCTCCATGCAGGAATCTGCTTTGAACAGAGCTATGGAGAAGTTGATGGAGATTCTGCTTCATCTGCAGAGCTCTATGCACTCTTATCTGCAATTGGAGACATCCCAATAAGACAGGACCTTGCCGTAACAGGATCCGTAAATCAGATGGGAGAACTCCAGCCTGTTGGCGGAATCAATGAGAAAATCCAAGGCTTCTATAATGCATGCCTCACTCTTGGTCTTACAGGAACACAGGGAGTAATAATTCCAGCCCAAAACCTATCTTCAGTAATTCTTCCTTATCAGGTTGAAAAAGCAATCGAAGATGGCAAGTTCCATCTATATTCAATCTCATCAATCGATGAGGGCATGGAACTCCTATCTGGACTGACTGGTGGAGAAAGAGATAAAAAAGGACTTTTCCCAATAAAATCATTCCATAGAATTGTAGAAGAAGAACTCAAAGAGCTTTATAGAAATAGCCAAAAGCAATGATAGGCATTCCCTGGATGAAAGCGCATTCAGGGATTTTTTTATTGCGTTATGCTTTTGTCTTGAAAAAGGCATTCTGAAACGCTCTAATATAAACAAGGTGGTGTTATGGAAAGAGAAACAATTGGAAAAGTAGTCTCAATAAAGAAACAGCTTTGGCTCAAAGTGAATACTAAGTCTTTCAGAAAGGGAGCTCTAGATGGAGCCGCTTTCCCAAGCATCATCAAGGTCACATACAAAGTCAACAATCAGGAATATGCCAAAAGAAAATGGATCAGCACCCGCTCTAATGTTCCATTCATAGATAGCGATGCAAAGGTAATTTACAACGAAAACAAGCCTTCAAAAGCAAAAATCATCCTAATGTAGTTGTTCCCCCCCCTTCATTTGCAAGCTATCTCTTCCTTCTGGAGGTCTTACCAAGAAGAAAATCAATGGTAAGACATATATTTATTATCAATGGATAGAAGATAAAAAAGAGCAAGATAAACATCATCTCCCAACCTGGCCTCAGATATTCGCAAGCAGAAGCTCTTGTCAAAGCACTAATTCAAGATGAAAACCTCAGCGCATTATCATCAAAAGACAAGAAGTTTATAAAAAATAGAATTATGGATGATGTTAAAGGCAGAATCCTTGAAGAGCTCATACTTTTAGAGACCAAGAAAGCCCATCCAAACCAAAAGGTATTCAAGCTTCTTTTCCCCGTTGGAGAGTTTGATATGGTCATATTTGATGAAGAAGAATTAACTTGCCAAATCTTTGAAATCAAACATAACAAAGAAAGACATCCCGAGCAGTACCACCATTTGCTCAATAGAGAAAAATGCTCACAAGTAGAGTTTAAATTCGGCACTATCACAGAAAGAACAGTACTCTACAGAGGAGAAGACTATCTAGTAGAAAACGGCACAATATATAAGAACATAGAAAAATATTTATGCACGTTATAACACTTTCCTCCAGCATAAGTTTTGTTCTTAGTGATATTTTTAGACTATGTACCAAGTGCCCTTTTCCTGCACTTCTATTTTGCCCTATACAACTTTCTAGATATCTCAAACTTAAAAAGGAATTTTTAACTAGAACAAAAAGTTGGGGAGCAGTGTTACATCACAGCTTGCAATCAAGAAAACATCTTTCTTATAACTCGTATATGAATGTTTTCACCTCTTTTGGCTTCAAGAAATAGACCATATAGAATGGCATATATGTTATATCTCCTTCTTGCAGATAGTTGTATTTAGTCAGAACGATGCCATGACTAACTGGCCACTCCTCTTGTGCCAACAACTTATCCAATGTTGCATGGCGTCTAAAAGTATTTCCAGACTTTACCTCAATTGGAATGATTTCCTTGCCGACTTCGATAGCAAAATCTATCTCTCCATATTTTTTCTGATCGAAATAATAAAGCTCTTCAAAACCTAGGCTCTTCAGTGCAACTGCAATAACATTTTCGAGAAAATATCCCAAATCCACTTCAGAGGCCTCGTTCAAAAGCTCGAACTGAACATTCTGCAATCCCATGGCGCAAAGAAGCCCCGGATCACACAGAAACAGCTTAAAAAGCGATCTTTCTGAATTAATCGCAAGAGAATGACATAATCGCTGAGTGTTGTAGCAAGGAAGGGCAACCCCTGCATCAGAAATCCACAAAAAAGCATTCTCAGCTTTTCTCATTCGAATATTCTCTCCAATCTTAGAGACTATAAAGCGTCTGTTACTGCTTCCAAGCTGAGACGGTATTGAGTCAAAGATTGTACGAATCATTACCTTATCTTCTGGTGATGCATATTGGGAAATATCCTGTCTATATAACTCAATTATAGATTTCTGGAGATTTCTAACTCGAACCAAATCATGAGAATCACAATATTCTTTTACAACTGCCGGCATACCACCAACAACCATATACAGTCGGAAATAACTCATTAGCTTATCGTGAATCACAGAATCAATTGCTTCCATGCGATCAAAAGCATCTCTAGCTTTTTTCATCAGTACAGAATCAGGATTAATTGCCAGCAAGAACTCATCGAAGTCCATCGGATACATCCTATATTCTTCCTCAAATCCAACCGGAATTGAATCCACCTTGCGCTCAACAGCCCCTAAAAGAGAACCAGTTTCTATGTAATCATAGCTCCCATCTTCGACAAGGAACTTAATGGCAGTTCTTGCTCTTGGACATTGCTGAATTTCATCAAAGACTATCAAGCTCTGCCCCTTATGCAACATTACTCCACTATATGCACTCATTCTCTCAATGAGTGTCTGTGCATCCAGAGAACCTGCAAATATTTCCTTTGCTTTTGGATCCTCAACGAAGTTAAACAATATATGTGACTTATAAGTTTTTGCCAGTTCACGCACAACTGTAGTCTTGCCTATTTGCCTCGCACCAACAATTCTCAAAGCATTTTTTTTACCTGAGGCACTCTTCCAAGCATGCAATTTATCTAAAGCTTTTCTATAAAACATAGCATTTCCTTATATAATAATAAATAATACAATGATATGACAAAATTTCAAAGTTATTTTCTATGTTTTTTGACAAAAAGTGAAAGTTATTTTCTATATTTTTTGACAAAAATTTACAATTATTTTGAAATTGAGCTATATTTTTTGAGAAATTTTGATCATACAAAGATTGTTTTAATTAGACTAAAAATCTTTAGAAAGACTTATTTCTTTGATCTCTCCATCCACCTATGAAGAAGAATAGCTGTTGCTGCAGATACGTTGATCGAGCCCTTAGCTCCATATTGCTTTATAGATACTCTTCCAAGAGATGCATCTGCGATCCTTAGGGCTTCTGGAGAGACACCTGTTTCTTCTGATCCTATTATGCATATCCCTTTCTCTGGAAATTCGAACTCTGAAATATCCTTTCCTCCAAGCTCTAGGGCAAATACAGGCAGATCGATATTCTCCAGTTCCTCTTCTTTCCACTCAACGCCTTCTGTTGTCATTCTTGATGTCTTTACAGCCCTTGGATGCTCAGGCGATGCAGAGCCTGGAGAAATATAGATTTTCTTGATTCCAAAGCTCTCTGCGCTTCTGAAGATAGAGCCTATGTTATATGGGCTTCTTAGGTGATCAAGATATAGATAATGGTCTTTTATCTCTCTTTTTGACCAATCAATAGCCCCGCTGTCATCTTTGAAGTCCCAGTCTGCAGGACTTTCGCCAAGGATATTGAGAATGTAGTAGTAGATGTCACAAAAAGAAGCGTCTGTGCTTTTATTGAAGAAATAATAAAGCTTCTCCATATCAGCTGGAGATACAAGACCCGTAGATGGAAGCAAAGAAAGACATTCCTCTAAGTATTCGCTATCTAGATTCTCGCTCTTAGCTTCATGAAATACATCTGCAACCTTTCTCAGCTGCACTCTAGGCTTAAGACTCGCTATCTTCTTGATCGTTATCATCTGTATCCCCAGGAACAACTACGATTGCAAATTCGCCTTTGATCGAAGGCTTTGTCTTGAGATGGGCAACGCACTCCTCAGGCGAACCCACGATAATCTCCTCAAATGTCTTTGTTAGCTCTCTTCCAATGACAAGGCGCTTAACACTGTTGAGATTCTTTATCTCCTCAACTGTCTTCAACACTCTGAATGGAGACTCGTAGATAATGAAGGCATCTCCTCTTGAAATTAGTTCCTCCAAGCGCTTTGTTCTCCTGCCCTTCTTTGGGCTCAAGAAACCTTCAAAGGTAAAAGCTTTTCCAACTCTTCCTGCAGCAGAAATCAGTGTTACGGAAGCTGATGCGCCAGGAAGCGGGACAATCTTATGCTCGCTTTCCATTCTTACATATTCAACAAGCCTTGAGCCTGGATCAGATACTCCAGGAGTTCCTGCATCAGAGCAATATGCAATATTAAGCCCCTGGTCGAGAAGATCAAGAATGCCCTTTGAGCTTTCCTCCTCATTATGGGCATGGCATGCGATCAGCCTCTTATGAATATTGAAATGAGACAATAGCTGATTAGTATGTCTAGTATCCTCACAGGCAATTACATCCACCTCATTGAGGACTCTCACTGCCCTGTATGTCATATCTTCAAGATTGCCGATTGGAGTTGCTACCATGTATAGAGTGCTCATAGAAATAGCATATAACAATAAGAAATAAGAAGCAAAACCTCTTTGAAATCTTTAGTGGTTAAGATTACCAATGATATGGCGAAAATCCCCAAAATAGACGTTTTTGCTGGCATAAATGTTGTTTTTTTGAATTTGGCATGCTTTCTGCAATTTCAGTTTTGCAACTAAAACATGAAAAACTAAATAGGAGAGCATATGAACGTATTTAAAAGAATGGGAGATATCATCTCCTCCAATGTAAATTCACTTCTTGATAAAATGGAAGATCCAGAAAAGATGATTGACCTTTCAATTACAAAGCTTGAGGATGCAATTTGTGAAATGAAGGCAACTATCGCAGAGAAGAGTGCAGAAAGAAAGAGACTTGAATCAATTGTGGCTGAGAGAAGAGCTGCTAGGGATAGATGGCAGGAAAGAGCTAAGCTTGCTGCAGAAAAGAACGAGGATCAGATGGCCAAGGAAGCGCTAGAGGAAAGACTGAGACTTGATTCACTTCTGAAAACAGATGAAGAAAGCCTCTCAACCCTCACATCTCTTCTCATCTCCCTCAGAGAAAGCAAGGAGGAAGCTGAGGAGAAGCTTCTTGCAATGAGAACAAAATCCTCTGAGCTTAAATCTAGAGCAACAAGAGCTAAGGAAAAAATCAAAGTAAACAATAATGTTTCAAA
>JAGBWX010000100.1 GCA_017629575.1 Spirochaetales bacterium
AGCTAATGCGGAAAAGAGCGCATACAGATTCTCAAAAGAGTGCTACGCAGAGTCTATGCTTTCAATCTTCCTCAAATTAGAGAGCCGCTAAGATATTGACGAACATACCCATTGAGTAGTCCAAGCTCCTTGATGAGAACTTATTTTCTGTATAAACATACTTGAGTTCAGCAAAGAAGTTGAAAATTTTCATGATGTAAATCTTTCCACCAACTCCAACGCCACCATAGAACTCAAAGTAATCGCTCTTTGTATCAACAGCATTCAAGATATGTCCAGAATTGATGGCATTCTCATTGTATATGTAAACCTGTGGGTATGTACCCTCCAAGAACAATTCAGGGCCATCATAAACGAGTTCAGACCTTATAGTCGTAAAGAAGTTTCGTGTAACGACATAGCTTCCCATGAAAGATCTTTCAAGGAGGTATCTAGGAACAGATGAACCATAGACAATAGAGGAATTAATAGAATTGAGAAGCTCTAATGAGAATCTACTTCTTCCTTTTGTTGTCTTTGCATCAGCAAATTTAATATTCCAATAGCCCTTGATATCGATCTTTCCTGCCTCTGTGAATACTTCGTCAATGAACCACATATCATTGAAGAACCAAGAAGGCGCAAGCTCCAAGTCTGCAGAGACTCCATATTCGTTATGTCCAAACCATGAGTCAAATACATCATCATAGGCAAGACCGAAGTGAAAACTTGCAGCAAGGAAGTACTTGTCACCAGATAGCTCAGGAGTACCCCTTAAGAAAACGTCTCCACCTACAGGGAAAAGGCCATAATCAGGCGCAAAAATACCACCATATCTCTCATCCCTAATATCCTTGATAGTGGCAAAAGCTTGCTCCCATCGCATTCTAATTCCAAAGAAACCAGACATAGCCAAAGCACCTGTTGTAGGATTCTTCATTAGCTCCTGACGGAATACCAGCTCTTCATCCGAGAATGCAACAGAATATCTATGGGATTGATTATCCAAAACAGTGCCTGTAACAGGGTCTTGTCTCAAGATGCGCTCTGTAATACCAGCCTTAGTAACCAAATGTATCTTTGTCTGCATGTTAGGAATAAGTTCCATGCCCGTTACGCCAATTTCACCCCAAAGGGAAAGAGGAACGGCGCCAAATGCAAAATCAGACAAATATGACGCATTTATGATTGATTGGTAGAATACCTCCTTAGAACCAAGAGGCAAAAGAAAAATAATAGCTAATAGAAATATTGCAATTTTCTTCATCTTTCTACTCAACCAAATTGAACCCTATCTATTCATTAAAATATTTTACAAGGAGATAAGTTACATAACTTCATTGATTATTGCAAGAATCTATGTTCCCGTTTCATGGTTATTAGAATAGAAACACATTTCAGGACAAAATCTACAAGATAAACGACATCCAACTTACCATTAGTCGTTTTTTTATATGCTCATAAGGTATCTAGCGGATTTTTAGTTGCAATTATTTTGTACAACCTATGAAGTTATTGAATATATATGTGTCAACAATGGTTCTCTGCAACACTTTTCATTGACAGTACATTGTCTAAAATGGTAACTTAATCTACAGCGTTAATAATCACTAACGCAATTTTTACATTCAAAAAGAGGTCAGCATATGCCTTCAAATGAAGAAAAAACAGTATCTTTCCCAGCAGATGGCAAGGGAAAAAAGGGTTCCAAGGGTCAGAAGCCACAGAAGTATGGTAAGTCTATCGGCTGGTTCTTCGGAATGGCAATCCTTATTTTAATTTGTATTACATTCGTTCTTCCAACAACAATGTTCTCATCAAACAACGGCAGAATCGTATTCGGTAAGTACGATGGTAAAGATATTGCTCTCGACTATGACAGCTACTTCTACTATCAGGCACAGAACGTAGCAGACTACTATGCTCAGCAGTACGGTGGTACAGTTCCAGCAGATGCTTGGATGTCTATTTATTACATCGCATTCCAGAACGCTGCAGTATTCGAAGCTATTTCAGAGCTTGCAGACCAGGCTAAGATTCAGCCTTCTCAGGAAGCTATTTCAGAAACAATCGTTGCATCAGGCTACTGGAACGACGAAAATGGTCTTTTTGATGCAGAACGCTATCAGGCAGCTACAGATGCAGAAAAGGCAAGCATCACTAACTACGCAAGAATGATGGTTCCATTCCAGATGGTAACAGCAGACGTTTATGGCGCACAGGTTTCAGAAGCTGAAACAGAGTTCGTTGCTTCTCTCTCTTCTAATACAAGAGACTTCGAGTATTACATGATCGACAACGACGACTACGGCGATGCTGAAGCTATCACATACGCAAAGAACAACCCAGCTCCATTTGCTGTTGCAGAACTCTCACTTCTTTCTTACGCAACACCAGAAGAAGCTAGCGAAGTTCTCGCACGTCTCGATGCAGGCGAAACAGATTTTGCAACAGAATCAGCTACAAGTATCGACAACTATGCTGAAGTTCAGGGTGCAATGGGTCCTGTTCCAAAGTATCACCTTGATGCTATCCTTGCTTACGAAGAAGAAGGAACATCAGACGCTCTCTTCTCTTCAGAAGTTGGAACAATCGCAGGTCCATTCCAGACTGATGCTGGTTACTCACTCTTCAGACTTGAGTCAGCACCAACAGTTCCTGATTTCACAAGTGAAACAACTCTCGCTTCAATCAAGGACTACATCGACGCAAACGACAACGCTATCCTCATTTCTTACATCGGCAACATTGCAAGAGAAGTTTATGAAGAAGCAAAGGTGGACTTCGATGCAGCTGGCGAGAACCACAACCTTACAATGTACAGCGTACTTAGCGCAGCTGAGAACCCATCTAACTCAGAGCTTATCCTTTCAATGAACTACTCAGACTACATGGGATACCTTGCAGCAGCAATCGCAGCTGATCCAGAGTACTCAGAAAAGCTCTTCAGCGCAGAAGACAATGAGGTTCTCGAGCCAGTTCTCGCAAGCAACTCAACATATATTGTTGCACGCCCAGTAGAATCAACACCAGCAAGCGAATACATGATTACTCTCGTTAAGGACATGTATGGTTCTTCTTCTGGCCAGTTCTCACTCAATGACCTTGAGAATTCAATCCTCATGTCAGACAAGTTCGAAGACAACTTCTTAGCTACATACCTTCAGACTATGACAGTTTCTTCAACAGCATCTGCTGAGTAAAAATAGCATAATGCTTAGAATCGGTCCTTCGGGGCCGATTTTTTTATCCCTTTTTCCAGCTCTATGATATAGTCAGATTATGCAGAAAGAAATTAAAGAAACACTCGCACTACTTAAAAACGACGGAACATTAACAGAAGATGGATGGGCAAGACATCCTTACTGGCAATATGATAGAAAGAAAATCAAATCCAATAAGCTGAGAATCAAGGAATGGGACTACTATGAATTCTCCGATCCAGAGAATGAGTTCTCTATCATGGGAACATTCTCCGACCTTGGATTTGCGGCTCTATATGTCATCTGTTATATCGACTATAAGCTTGGGAAAACAAGCCAGGTATCTGCTCTTAAGCCATTTTCTATGCATAAGACAGGACTTGCTCCTACTCCGGATGAGGATAATGGCGTTACTTTCGCAAATAAGGAAATGTCCCTGTCATTTATAAAGAAAGGCGAAAGCAGACAGCTTCTGCTTGCTGCTCCTAACCTAGAGCTTCCAGATGGAAGAAAAGGACTTAAGGCTCATGTTGTTCTTACAGAAAAGAAAGACATGGAGTCTGTATATATCGCAACAAGCTGGAAGGAAAACAGAAAGTGCTTCTATTACAATGCAAAGGTCAATCCTCTTCCAGCATCAGGCTATGTTTGGCTTGGCGATGATAAGATCGAGCTCTCAAAGGAGAGCTTAGGCAATCTTGACTGGGGAAGAGGCAGATGGAGCCGCGAGAATACATGGTTCTGATCTGCTCTCAACGGATACGATGGGGATATCCCATGGGGAATCAACCTTGGCTATGGCTTCTCTGACAGAAGTCCTGCAAGCGAGAATGGAATAATGTATAACAACATAGTCCATAAGCTTGATGAAGTCGTGTTCGACTATCCAGAGGACTACACCTCTAGAACCTGGATCTTCAAGGACAACGAAGGCAGGCTCTATCTTGAGATGGAACCGGTTGTAAACAGACATGAGCTAGATAATTTTGCAATCATCGTATCAAACCAGAATCAGGTATTTGGCAAGTTCAAGGGCTACTTCATTTTGGATGATGGAAGAAAAATCGAAGTTAAGGATGCATATGGCTTTGCAGAAAAGGTATATAACAAGTGGTAGGGCTTGAAGTTATACCCTCCTTCATATAAACTTCGTTCGTTAAATCGTTATATTAGGAAAAATAATGGAATTATTACCAGCATTTGCCTCCCTTGGCCTAACAGCCAAGACTTTAGAGGCTTTACACAAGAAAGGTTTTGAAGAACCAACAGAAATTCAGAGTGCATGTATCCCATTGCTGCTTAAGGAAGGAACCGAGGTAGTAGGACAGGCACAGACAGGTACAGGAAAGACAGCAGCTTTTGCGCTTCCAATCATTGAAACAGTAGACGAATACTCTAAGAACGTTCAGGCTCTTATTCTTGCACCTACAAGAGAGCTTGCTCTTCAGGTCTCTGAAGAGATCAACTCAATCAAGGGTGAAAGAAGAATTGAGATTGCGCCAATCTATGGTGGCGCATCAATGGAGAACCAGCTCAGAAAGCTGAAAAAGGGCGTACAGATTGTCGTAGGTACACCAGGTAGAATCCTTGACCACATCAGAAGGGGCTCTCTCAAGCTCGACGATCTTGAATTCATGGTTCTCGATGAAGCAGACGAAATGCTCGACATGGGCTTTATTGAAGATATTGAAGAAGTTCTCAAGGCTGTTCCAGAGGAAAAGAGAATGCTCATGTTCTCTGCAACAATGCCACCAGAGATTCTTAAGCTTGCTGAGACTTTCATGAAGAATCCTCAGATTGTACGCACACAGTCCAAGGATATGGCAACTACAGCAGCTGACCAAATCTACTATGAAGTAAGGGAAGCAGACAAGCTTGAGGCACTCACTAGAATCATCGATAGAGACCCAGATTTCTATGGCGTTGTATTCTGTAGAACAAAGCTTCAGTGTGACGAAGTATCAAAGAAGCTTGTAGATAGAGGCTATGATGCAGCAGCTCTTCATGGAGACCTCACTCAGAGAGAAAGAGAGCATATCCTACAGCGTGTTAAGGCTAAGTCAATCGTAATTCTCGTTGCAACAGACGTTGCTGCAAGAGGCTTGGATATCAAGGATCTTACTCATGTAATCAACTACTCTCTCCCACAGGATCCAGAAATCTACATCCACAGAGTTGGTAGAACAGGTAGAGCGGGAAGAACTGGTACAGCCATTACATTCATCACACCATCAGAAGCAAGAAGATTCACATTCATCAAGAAGGCTTCTAGGTCAGAAATCAGAAAGGAAGAGATTCCTACAGCTGATGAAGTAATTGCATCCAAGAGAAACAGAATCAAGCAGGAACTTGATGAAGCACTCTCAAAAGAAGCTCCACACGACTATTACAACCTTGCAGAGGATATCCTTGATGAAAATGACCCAAGGGAAGCTATCGCATCCCTTCTGGCATTCATCTACAAGGATGAGCTCGATGTAAAGCAGTATAAGGATATCAGGGTAATTTCTAGAACAAAGGAAAGGAAGGAAGCAAGAAAGATTGCTGATACAAATAGACCTTTCGATAGAATCAAAACTCCTGATATGGATGAAAAGGGACAGACAAGACTCTTCATTGCACGTGGTAGAAAGGATGGTCTTACAAAGAGATATCTTGTTGACATCATCATGGCCCACTCTGGCGCAAGAAATGAAGAAATCAACGATGTCGAAGTAATGGAGGAATTCTCATTCATCAATGCACCATACGATGTTGCAGAGAGAATCCTCAGAGCTTTTGAAAAGAGAAATAATGGAAAGCCTCTTGTAACAAAGGCAAAGCCAGAAAGCTCTCCTAGAAACAAGAAGGTTCCTCAGTACCAGGCAAAGAAGGAAAGCTTCTTTGAGTCTCCTAAAGCATCAAAGAAAGCAAGAAAGGGCAACGACTGGAAGAAGCGCGAGGAAGAAGAATACAGCATCGACTACCTCAGACGCGAAGAGGATGATTGGGATAGACCAAAGAAAAAGTCATCTAGAAGCTCATCTTCATCTCGTTCAGGAAGCAAGAAGAAGGCTAGCAAGCCAGCAAAGTCTAAGAAGAAAGGCAGAAGATAAAATTAAGCCCCAAGGATAAAAGCCTTGGGGTTCTTGCTGACTATGCGTGGTCAGATATGCATATGGTCGTCATATTTGGAAGAAAGAAGACGTCTCATAAAGCCATCTTTCTTCTTCAGCATTTTTGAGCCTCTTGTAATCTTGCATAGGCTCATCTTTCTATTTGAGGCGATATCTCTTTGGCTCTTTCCTCTATAGAGGTCATCGAGGACCAGGAATCTATCGATAATATCAAGTATTTCCTTATCTGTGAGAAGATCGTCAAGAAGGGCTTCCATATCCTCTTCGTTGTCAATTGATAAAAGGATAGAGATAATATCTTTGTACGCATTGCGTTCTTCTAGTGTGATATCTTGTTCAAGGTTACTATTCATAGAATCTCCACCTCTACTCTACTTTGAATTTCTTCTCAGGTCAACAAAAGCTATAGCGCAGGACTAAAAAGCTTAAAGACAAATCGCTTTGCCCAGGTATAAAAACCAATCTTCTTAACATCTTCCAAAGTCTGCTGCTTGGAAAGCATCAAAGTTTTCTCATAGTCCTCTTTGATATCTTCAATTACATCGCATCCATAGAGCATCACAGAGAGCTCAAAATGAAGATAAAGAGACCTGTAGTCGATATTTGTAGTGCCAATGCAGCAAACCTCATCATCTACGATGAAGCACTTGGAATGGATAAAGCCTGGAGTGAATTCATATATTTTAACCCCAGCCTCCAAAAGGCTCTGGTAATTGGACCTGGTAACCTCAAATACAGATTTCTTATCTGGATAGTGTGGAGTTATGATTCTTACATCAATGCCAGCCTTTGCAGCTCTCTTTAGTGTATCGCTGATTGCTTCATCTGGAATAAGGTAAGGTGTTGTAATCCATACATATCGTCTTGCGTTATTCAGAAGCTCAAGGTAGGTGTTCTCAGTGACTGTAGCATCGTCAAATGGATTATCTCCAAATGGCTGTACAGCCCCGCTACCCTCTACAGAAATCGTTGGAATGTAGAGACTCAAATCATCATCGTCATTTGTAAGACAGCCCCACATTCTAAGAAAGAGGAAGGTAAGGTTCCATACTGCAGCTCCCTTAAGCTTTATTGCTGAATCCTTCCAATATCCGAACCTAAGCTCATCATTCGCATATTCATCAGCAAGATTCAATCCACCTGTGTAGCAGATATTCCCATCAATTGAAAGAATCTTTCTATGGTCTCTGAAATTCAGCCTAGGATTGATTCGCATCTTAATTCTGTTAAAGCAACAGCACTTTATTCCATAAGACCTCAGCGTCCATGAATATGAAGCAGGAAGGGCACTGATTGTTCCCATGTCATCATAAAGAACTCTAACGTCAACACCTTCCTTTACCTTCCTTTTCAGGACTTCAAGCATTCTTCCCCACCACTTTCCCTCAGCAATGATGAAGTATTCTATGAAGATGAATCTCTTTGCCTCTTCCAGTTCCTTCAAAACATCGACAAAGAAATCTTCGCCATATGCAAAATACTCACATTCCGTATTGGACCAAGCTGGAAGATTGGTCGTATTTCTTATGAAAGTGGATGTTCTCTTATATTCCTCTGAAAGCTTGTTGTACCCATCTTCAACTGTAGATATGTAGCTAGAGGAATCTGGTAGCTTCTTCCAAAAGGCTGCAAGCTTCTTCTGTGAAAGCTTGCCTATCTTTTTGTCTCCAAATAAAAGATAGAAAACACCACCAAATAGAGGAAATATTACCAAAAGAAAGAGCCACACCATCTTATAAGGCGCTCTTTCATTCCTACTCATAACGATTATACCAAGAACAACAGAAAGACCGGTAAAGAAGAACAGTGCCCCTTCTGTAAAGGATGCCCATAGGACAAGATAAACAATGAAAGCTGTTTGTGTTGCAAATAGAAGGAACATCCAAAACAGCCTTGATGACAAAAGCTTGAATAACCTTCTCATATTATCTCCAAGAGAACTCACAACCGCAGTATTCCTGACGGTAGAGATTCATCTCCTTTGCGAGCTTTACAGATTTTGTAAAGCCATCTTTCTTTTTGAAATCAATTGGTTCAAAGCCCTCAAGATCTTCTCCCATTGCAAAGATCGTCGCGCTTTTCTTAAATCTAGATACTGTGAGCGTAGTGCAAAATAGAGGAATAGACAGTTCCTTAGCCTTCTTCTCTGTCCTAAGGAGATTGAACCTGAAGCACCTAGAGCATCTTGCTCCATGCTCTGGCTCGTTTTCAAGGCCCTGGATCCATTCCAGCCACTGATCATGATCCCAAGAGTCTATGATGACCTCAAGATTGTGATGCTGAGCAACAATCAATAGGTTTTCATAACGCTTAAGAAACTCTTCATTGGGGAAGATATTGCTATTTGAGAAGAAAAGCACAGGTTCATAGCCCTCCTCCAAAAGTCTTTCAATAGAGGAAGTTGCACATGGACCACAACAAACATGAACTAAAATTCTCTTTCCCATAATCCTCAATAATGTTATAACAAATTAACCCGTAATCAACAATCTTTGTGAAGAGAGTGTATACACAATGAAAAAATATCGTTCAATTCCAGCATTAATTGTCTTAGTTGTCGCTATGATCTTCCTTTTAAATCCTACTTATCCTAAGTGGATTGGCCTAGCACTGCTTGCCCTTGCTGCATTTGGCGTTATATTTGCAAGCCGTGGAACTTTCACATTTTCAAAGGCAAACAGAATCATCTCACAGAGAAAGCCTGACTTCTTGGAAAAGGCTCTGCCTCTCTATGAGAAGGCTGTAGAGCAGGGAATTCCAGAACAGTACCAGCTCGTTGCTGGAACTCTGATGATTCAATATGGAAACATGGATAAAGGAAAGGCAGCATTGGAAGAACTCTTCAGTTCCAAAGATAAGAAGATGATTTTCCAGGCAAAGGAAGGCCTCTCAATGTACTACTGGATCAATAAGGATACAGGAAGAGCAATCAAGCTTTGCGAAGAAGCAAAGGAGATGGGCTTCAAGGATAAGAACCTTTATATCAACCTTGGAACATATTACCTTGCAAAGAACAGAATCCATGAATTCAAGCTTTTAATGAAGGAAAGCTATAAGCTTAAGCTCGATAGCCCTGCACTTGTAGACATGCAGGCAGCCTCTCATATGCTCCAGGGTGATTACAAGAAGGCCGGAAATCTCTTGAAGACAATCTTCGACAAGATGACTCCATCCTATGTTGATCCTTTCGTTCACTATGCTATGGTCTATCTCCACTATGGTGAAAAGAATAGTGCTATCGAGTACCTCGAGAAGAGCTTAGAAGTATGTTCTTTTGCAAATACATCAATCCTCAGCAAGGATGAAGTTGTAGAGCTTATCTCAATTCTTAAGTCAGATGACTTTGGATGGGCTATCGTTAATGCAATCAACGAAAATCCACTTGAACTCATCAATGGAAAGATTCCTAGCTATAAGAAGCTTGAGAACAAGAAAGCAAGCTATGCAGAACTTCCAGCATTCAAGGCAGAGACAATCAACAGAGATGACATCTCAGAAAGAGATGAAAATGAGCCAGACACATCTCTCACAGACGAAGATGAAGAATGGCTCAAGAAACACAACAACTAATAGTCGCTAATTTAAATTAATAGTTTGCAGATAGCACCAGAGAAGAAACAAATGCGTTTCTACCCTCTGGTGTATATTCGTATCCAAGACGCAGAGAGAATGGCATCTCTTCAATTCCCATAATTGAGATGCTTGATGAGATATCAAATCCTGTAGATACGCCAAACTTTAGATCAGAGAGAATACCATCAGCATAAATACCGAATCTTGTATCCTCAAGCTTTAGAATACTACCAAGCTCCCAATCATTTCTGAAATCATAGCCAGCAAAGAGTGAGAGTATTGTATTATGATACTTTGCGCCTACGTAGAGAGTTTCAGGTCCACTCTTAACTGTTGTTGATGTATATCCATCGCTCATGAAAAGAGGAACTCTGTTGTTATCGGAATGATTATCTAGCTTAATTCTAGAAGAAATTCCAACCTCAAAGAAGCAGCTTCCCATAAATGGAGCACCTGCGCCAATTTCAACATTTATAAAGTTACCTGGATTAGCACCATTGAAGTCTTTTGCTGTCAGCATGTAACCAAGTCCGCCATGGACAGTAAAATTTTCGGTGTTGACAGTTGCATCTGCACCGATAGCCAACACCAAAGCTGAGGAGTAATCTTTAATAGCAAAGTTCTTATAAAGCTCTAAGCTCTGGTGCAATGATAATTCATATTCTCCAAGCTTAGAAACTGGAATATAGTCAATGCCCTGTCTACCAAAGAGTGTTGGCATAATGCCAGCATTCTTTGAGAATACATCAACATTAATATCTGCTGTCATCCTAAGATTTTTCAAAAGGTAATATGCTGCATCAACATCGAGAGCCAAAGAACCTGTTGGAGCCTGAAGATTATAGAAATCAAGGCCATAGCCCAATCGAACACTGCCATCAAATGCTCCATGCATTACATTCAGATAAGGACCGGCAATTGATGAATTTTTAAGATAATACACTGCATCATCAAAGCCTGTTGTTGAGAGTGAAGCTCCCAAAAGAATGGCAGGATCAATAGCATCTAATCTATC
This sequence comes from Spirochaetales bacterium, assembly GCA_017629575.1. GTDB lineage: Bacteria > Spirochaetota > Spirochaetia > Sphaerochaetales > Sphaerochaetaceae > Ornithospirochaeta. The sequence goes on from JAGBWX010000100.1 coordinate 10,887, forward strand.
GAAATAGCGCATGTTTGCGATAGCTTTATCAATAGCCAAATCTGATGACAATCTCTTATCGGCAACAGCCTCTGAAACAGTTCCCAATCTGTAGATGTCAGCCAGCTCTGAATTCAAAGCTTTAGCACTTTCGTAACCAATTTTGGAAATCTCATCCGCTTTATCAAAAGCTGCTAGTGAATAGTCTTCTGCATTGCTCTCAATCCAAACGAAGTTATTATGTTCTCTGTAGTCACTTGCAACATTTTGCTTCTTTGCAACATCAAGTGATGCCTTGAGCACAGAAATAGGATTCCCAAGCTTAATATCATCAACTGCTGCAAATACAGTAGATAAAATTACTGTATCTGTATATTCGTAAGCAGCATCAATTGGTGAATGAGAGACAAGACCTCCATCTATGAGCAAATGACCTCTGTACTCATATGGTGCAAAATAAACAGGAAGAGCGAAAGATGACATCAAGACATCTGCAAAATCGCCTTCTGCAATTCTGATTTCCCTCTTTGTAACAAGGTCTGAAGAAACAATCATGATTGGAATTTCAGCATCTTCAACCTTCATATCAGAACCAACAACATCTTCGATCAAAGCCTTGAAACCCGTTGGAACAACCATTCCACCTTCTACAGGAACAGTTAAACTGAACAAAGCTGAAAGCTCTCCTGCAAGAAAGAGTTCCTCGATTTGATCAGGAGAAAGGCCTGCAGCATAAAGCATTCCAACTATTGAGCTCATGGAACTTGTAACAATGAAGTCTGGAACAATCCCCTCTTCTTCCAGGTACCTCAGAACACCAATTTGAGCGCATGCTTTTGCACTACCACCTGCAAGTACAAGTCCAATAGGATCTCTTTCGCCCTTTGTTCTCTCGAAGATTCTCTCACGAAACAACTCATCTCCATATGTTACAGGCACATCAGATAACAATATCTCCTGCAGATATTTATCTTCAGAATTTACTGCAAGCTGTGAAGAGAATATGGAAGAAAGCGACACAAGTAGAATCATTAATGAGAGGACAATCTTTTTCATATTATTAGATTACCCCAATAATGTAATTTCCATCAACAAAATAGGAATCTTTTGAGCCCTTGTTTTTATGGCAACTATTTGGTATTCTCCATTGTATAAGTGCCGGAATGGCGAAATTGGTAGACGCAGTAGACTCAAAATCTGCCGGGAGCAATCCCTTGCGGGTTCGATTCCCGCTTCCGGTATACATAAAATGCTAAGTTCTTGAAATACAGGAATTTAGCATTTTTATTTTCAAGCAACTATCTATCTTTCTTTATTTCTGTTCATTCTTTAGTGTCAGAAAACATCTTTTATGGGATGTTATTTAGAAAAATATTTGTAATAAACTTACTAGAAATAGTTTAACGCACTAAAATCTCAATTGAAATTAAAATCCTATATTGTTAAAAGAAATCAATCATGCGACGATCCCAATATGGCAAAAGAAATCAAAACCAACCCAATGAGAATTCTAGAGGCATTGGGAATTGAATATAAAAAACATTCATACGAGGTAGATGAAGAGCACCTTGATGCTGTGCATGCCGCAGAGGAAGTCGGAATAGAGACTGAGAGAGTCTATAAGACTATAGTTATGAAAAATAGCAATAATCAGCTTTTTGTATTCTGCCTACCTGCAGATTTTGATATCTCCCTCAAAAAAGCCAGAGCTATCACAGGCTCTAAGGATATTGATTTATTGAAGATGACAGAGCTTCAGAAATACACAGGCTATATCCGTGGAGGTTGCTCACCCCTTGCTATGATCAAGAAATATCCTACATATATCCTCGACCTTGCAGAGCTTGAAGAGACCATCTGTGTTTCAGCTGGAGTCAGAGGAACATTTTTGGAATTAAAACCATCTGATCTTTTGAAAGCTACGGATGCTAGCTTTGAAGATTTCTGTTAACTTCTCATCAAGATTCAACTCAGATAATGATTATTTAACCCTGTTTTGTATATAATCTCTCTCATGATTGCATTTCTACAGACACAAAAGGCAGAATCTGAAGCAAAGAAGCTATTACAGTCAATGAGGGAATCTGGATCCTACTCTATTCCATCAAGCCCTGACTATCCAATCTCAGACTTGAGAGACACTCAGATGTTTGGCGTACTCATTGCAAGAACCAAATCAGGAGAGGAAAAAACTCTCTATGGCTACTCAGGCACTATTAAGGGTTCCTATGAGGTACCTGGATACGTACCTCCATGCTTTTCTGTAGATGAATTTAATAGAATTGTTGCAATCAATGACAAGGAAATCCATGATCTTACAGACAGGATTCTTGCTGGGGAAAAAGGTCTTGAAGAGAAAAGAGCCAACCTTAGCAATGAGACACTCAAAAAGCTTCAGGACATATTTGTCTTATCTACATATAACGGCGAAAGAATTCATGGTCTTCCATCAGGCTGTCCAACTGGAACTGGAGAATGCGCAGGCTTAAAGCTGATTAACTATGCCCTTAGGCGTGGTTGGGAGATTATAGGACTTGCAGAGTTCCAGATGGATGGGATTCTACATCCGCCATGCGAAGAGAGATGTGGCATCCTTTTAGAGAAGATGCTTGGCCTCAGATTCTTATACGCAGATGAGAACATTGCAGTAATCAACAAGCCAGAGGGACTTCTTTCTGTGCCAGGAAGAGGAATCGAAAAGCTAGATTCCGCATCTCATCGTTTCCATACGCTATTTCCATCTTCACCAGAGCAGTGCTATGTTCATCGCCTTGATATGGATACCTCAGGTCTCCTGATCATGGCCTTCAATAAGGAAGCGCACAAGAAGCTATCGCTTGCTTTTGAGAAGCGCGAGGTTGAGAAGACATATGTAGCTCTTTTAGAAGGCGTAATTAAGGAAAACAGTGGAATTATCAATCTACCAATGAGATTGGATGTTGAGAATAGACC
>JAGBWX010000101.1 GCA_017629575.1 Spirochaetales bacterium
GAGGAACCAATTGTTGAGGTAATAATCGAAGAGGAACCAATATTGGCGGAGCCAGAGCCTGTAGAGGAAGTAATTTCAGTAGTTGAAGAGGTCGTGGTTCCTGCTGTAGCAATTCCTATTTCTCCATTCCCAATTGATAACAACATCCTTACGATGGTTACATATACAGTTTTAGATAGTGACAACCTCTATTCGATTGCTGAGGCTTTCAACCTCGAGGCAGCCACAATTGTATCTGTAAATTCACTTTCAAATGTAGATTCATTCCTATCTGGCGATATTCTCTTCATCCCTAATATGGATGGTAAGGTATATGTTGTTAAGTCTGGTGATGATGTAAATGCAATTTATAATCGCTTCAACCCAGGATGTACTAAAGAAGAGTTTATCAAGATGAATCTTTTGGAAGATAGAGCCCTTGAAACAGGCATGAAGGTATTCCTTCCTAAGAGCACCATATCTTCTGCTGTTGAAAATGAGCAATTCTTCTCAATTCCTTTTGATGGTGAGATTACAGTATTATTTGGGGAAACTTATAATTCACGAGTTCTTGATGGCGTTATCGTAAAGGGATATTCAACTAAGGTTGTTGCACCTCTCAATGGAGTTGTAGAAAAAGCTGGAAGAAACAATTCAGATGGCAAGTATGTCATAATTGCACATGAGGGTGGATATAAGACAGGATACTACGGTCTTGAAACTGTTGACGTAAGAAAGGGAATGCAGATAAATGAAGGCGATGTAATTGGTTCAATTAACGCAAATGGAATATTTGGAAAGTTCTCAATTCTCTTCAAAGTTGAACAGAATGGCATTGCTTTGGATCCTGAATCATTTCTTTAATTTTTATAGCTACATTATTTAAATGAAAACGGGTGTTGTTTTTTCCTTTTTTGGATTTTGCAACACCCGCTTTTTTTAGAAGTTCTTTCCGCAGCAGTTCTTATACTTCTTGCCGCTTCCGCATGGGCAAGGATCGTTTCTTCCCACCTTTGGAGTTGTTCTTACGATTGTCGTATTGTGTGCCTGTGCCTGACTGGCCACTACAGAACCTTGCGCTCTAGCAAGTGGATTGAATGAGCCATGGTTCATTGTAAGCCTCTGTGCTGAACCCTGCTGTCTTGTTGCGCTCTCTCTGTTGATTCTAACAGTGCATGCGCTTCTGCAAATAGCTTCAGTGATTGATTCAAGCATCTCATCATAAGCTCTATTAGCAGCCATTTTGTACTCAAGAAGTGGATCTTTCTGTGCATATGACTGGAGACCTGCAGCTGCCTTGATTTCCTCAAGGTTGTCGAGGTGTTCAATCCAGCGCTTATCAATGTTTCTGAGATACATCTGTCTAAGCCATGCGTTGAAGATTCCATCAGGAATTGAGTCTGCCTTTGCCTGGATGTTATCTCTAAGATTTTTCTTAAGAAGTTCTTTATCTTTAATTTCTTCTTCGCTTGGAGTCATTGCAAAGATTCTCTGGAATTCAGATGTGAACTTCTTATCATCATTGTTAAATTCTTCATCGAGTGAATCGATAATTTCAAGAGTGTTTGAAATAACTCTTTCTGTTAGATTTGGATCTGAAAGAATGTCATCTCTCTGAGCATAGATGAAGTTTCTCTCGTTATTGAGGACATTATCATATTCAAGAAGTCTCTTTCTGATGTTGAAGTTTCTTTCTTCAACCTTCTTCTGAGCATTTTCAATTGTATTGTCTAACATCTTATGATGAAGAGCTTCACCTGTGTTCATGCCAAGTCTTCCAAGAAGTTCCTTCATGCCTTCCTTAGCAAAGAGTCTCATCAATGGATCATCAAGAGAGATATAGAATCTGGATGTGCCTGGGTCACCCTGACGTCCAGCTCTACCTCTAAGCTGGTTGTCGATTCTTCTTGATTCATGGCGTTCAGAACCAATTATATAAAGACCACCAAGTGCTTTGACTTCCTCATAGGCCTTCATATATTCGCCCATAATTTCAGCCTTTGCAGCCTGTAGTTCTTCCTGTGTTGCCTCTGTGCCAACTTTTTTGAGAGCAAGGTGGTCTGGAGATCCACCGAGCTTGATATCTGTACCACGACCAGCCATGTTGGTTGCAATAGTTACTGCACCCTTAGCTCCAGCTTCACCGATGATAAATGCTTCTCTTGCATGGTTCTTTGCATTAAGAACTTCATGTCTGATTCCTTCTCTTCTGAGAAGGGCAGAGAGTACTTCAGATTTCTCGATAGATGCAGTACCGATCAAGATAGGCTGACCTGTTGCATGGATTCTCTTAACATCATCAACAATTGCTTTGAACTTGAATTCTTCGTTGTAGAATGTGAGGTCTTCAAGGTCCTTTCTTGCTACTGGTCTATGAGTAGGAATAACAACAACATCGAGGTCATAAATCTGCTTGAATTCAGTTGCTTCAGTATCTGCAGTACCTGTCATGCCCGCAAGCTTGTCATACATTCTGAAGAAGTTCTGGAATGTAATAGTTGCAAATGTCTTGCTCTGTCCCTGAACCCTTACATTTTCCTTAGCTTCAATTGCCTGATGCAGACCCTCTGAATATCTTCTGCCAATAAGAACTCTGCCAGTAAATTCATCAACAATCTGAATCTCTCCATCCTTTACAAGGTAGTCTACGTCTGCCTTGAAGAGATGCTGAGCCTTAACAGCCTGAATTACATAGTGGACAATTTCGAAGTTCTGAGGATCATAAAGGTCATATACAGTATTTCCTTCTTCATCCTTGGATGGGAGGATGTCTCCATTGCGCTTCAAAAGGTTTTCGATATGTTCCATGCCCTGAGCAGTGAAAGATACAGACTTGTTCTTCTCATCGAGCTTGAAGTCACCCTTTTCGTCGAAAGAAGTCATGAGGTTCTTGTCGAACTTATCAAGATCGCTTTTTTCGTAGTACTTGCCAGTGGCAGGATCTTTTTCGCATTCCTTGAGGTAAGGAACAAGCTTTAACGCAGCTCTTACCTTTGGAGTATCATCTTCTGCCTGGCCGGAAATGATGAGAGGTGTTCTTGCCTCATCAATGAGAATGGAGTCAATTTCGTCTACGATAGCAAATGTATGTAGTGGCTGGACCTTAGATGACATTGACTGCTTCATGTTGTCTCTTAGATAGTCAAAGCCAAACTCGTTATTTGTGCCATATGTGATATCAGCACTATACATCACACGTTTTACGCCTTCGTCCTGTCCATTAAGGATAACACCAACGGTAAGTCCTAGGTACTTATATACAGCGCCCATCCATTCAGAGTCTCTCTGAGCAAGATAGTCGTTAACTGTTACGATATGGACACCCTTGCCAGTAAGAGCATTTAGATATGCTGCAGGAACAGAGGTGAGGGTCTTACCTTCACCAGTCTTCATTTCAAGGATTGCACCTTGATGAAGTACAATAGCACCCATAATCTGTTCATCATAGTGGAACTCACCAAGAACTCTCTTTGATGCTTCTCTTGCAAGTGCAAAGGCTTGAGGAAGGATATC
>JAGBWX010000009.1 GCA_017629575.1 Spirochaetales bacterium
AGAAGAAGCAGAAAGATGCTCTCAAGCAGTTCTCTCGCTATCTTCCTACATTGCAGCTCAAGAAGCAGCAGCTCCAGGTTGTTATCAGACAGGCTGAAGCTGAAATCATTGAGCTCAGGGAAGCACAGAAGAGAGCTATTGCGGGTATCGACAACTGGATTGCTGTCTATGGCGGCAACAGTGAGCTTCCTCCTTCACGTTCTATTGGAAACCTTATCAAGATAAAGGAAATCAAAGTAGACAAGGGCAATATCGCAGGCGTCGTAGTTCCTGTATTCAATGCTCTTATCTTCGAAGATATTTCCTATAATCTTAGAGAGTATCCTCTCTGGGTAGATAGAGCGCTCGTTGCTTTGAGAGATATTGCAAAGTACGATGCACTCATTTCAACCTTGGAGGAAAGAATAAGGCTTCTTGAAAGAGAACTCAGAATCACTAGCCAGAGAGTTAACCTCTTTGAAAAGGTTAAGATTCCTGAGACGAAGGAGAATATCAGAGTTATCGGTATCTACCTCCAGGATCAGCAGACAAGTGCTGTTGTAAGAGGTAAGATAGCAAAGAAGAAACTGGTGAGGGTAAGCTAATGATTGAACGAATGAAAAAGGTTACCGTCTTCTCTGAAAGCAGAAGAAAACACCAGTTATTATTGGCCCTTAGGGAATTTGGAGTAGTTCATATCTCCAACATGGTTCAGAAGAGCGAATCAGTAGATAAGCTTGAAAGAAAGAACAGCGAGTACGAAAACGTTGTTAGAGCCATCGAGGAATATGTAGATAAAAAGAACAAGAAAGAAGCAAAGAGCCTTTCTGATGCTGAGTTCACAACTCTCAATGCAAACCTCAACGCTGCCCTTGCTGAAAAGGACAAGCTTAAGGATGAGATTATTGCACTCACTCAGGAAAAGGAGAGAATCCTTCCATTTGGAGACTTCGATCCTGTAGAGGTTAAGAAGCTCGAGGCTGATGGAATTCCTCTTTACTTCTACACAATCGCCAAGAAGGAGCTTGATAAGCTCTCAAAGGACGAGAATGTAAAGTATATCAGAGTTGCTTACTCTGGAAAGCTTTTTGCTATTGCAGCTGTTGGTGAACCTATCTCAGCAGAAGTTTCAGCAACTTCCTTTACTCTTCCAAAGGAAAGCCTTGGCTCAATTGAGGCAAAGCTTCTTGAGAAGAAGGAAAAGCTTGAGAGAATTGATGAGCAGTTCAGAAATGCAACAGCTTACCTTGGCGTTTATAAAGAGCACATAGCTATCGAAAATGAAAAGATTACATTCGAGAAGGCTAGTGCAACTGTAGCGGATGAAGACCAGATCATCTATCTTTCTGGCTACATTCCTGCAGATAAGGCAGAAGAGTTCAAGGCATTCTGCAAGAAGGAAGTTTGTGCTTACCTTATTGATGACCCATCTGATGAAGATGAGCCACCTACAAAGGTAAAGAACAAGGGACCTATTAATCTCATCAAGCCGGTGTTCGACATGCTCGGACTTATTCCTGGCTATAGAGAGTACGATATTTCCCTCTATTTCCTTCTCTTCTTGACTCTTTTCTTCGCTATGATCATCGGAGACGCTGGCTACGGACTTATCTTCGTTGCCATTGGTGCTCTGTTGAATATCAAGAGCAAGAAGTGCAACACACTGAATGCTCTGATTTACGTAGCTGGCGGTGCAACCGTAATTTGGGGCGCACTTACAGGTACATGGTTCGGTTCTGAATGGATTTTGAAGAATGTTCCAATTCTTCAGAAGTTTGTAATCCCAGCGCTTACAAACTTCCCAGAGCTCTTTGGTTTCGATGGACAGACTACCCAGGACGCAATGATGAAGTTCTGCTTCCAGCTTGGAGCTATTCATATTGGTCTTGCTTGTGGTATCAACATCGTATCAAAGATCAAGAACAAGGATTTGTCATTTGTAGCAGACTTAGGCTGGTTCATTGATACAATCCTCCTTTATATAGTTACTAAACATATTATAACATATTTCCAGAAAAAAGTCAAGAGGTTTTAGGAAAAAACTTCCAAAAACCTCTTTGATGTAACTATTTAATCTTCACCGGTAGCATCTAATTGACCTTTTATTCCGGTTACAATATCTTGGATATCAATATTTTCAAAATTTTGTTTAT
>JAGBWX010000102.1 GCA_017629575.1 Spirochaetales bacterium
ACATTTTTATAACGTTAATGCCATGAAAAATTCATCCTTCTAATAGGGATTCAAGGAGTACTTTATTATCGCTTTTTTTAGATATAACTAACTAAGAATAAATAAAAAATAGGTTGCCTTTCCCTAAATGTTTCTAGAAGTTGGCAACCTAGCTATTTAGAACTATCTAATGACTTTTATTATGCGAGTGGGAACTCTGCAGCGAGAACTTCCATATCAAGCTCTGGATACACGAGATACTTGTCTAAGAGAGCCTGAACTCTGCTCTTTGCTTCAGCCATAACGTCCTGAGGAACCTTAGCCTTGTTCTTGGATACCTTTCCAGCATTCTCACCCTTAGTGAGGATTACTGGCTTTGCGTTTCTGAGAACAAGAGCGATGATTGATGCAATTTCCTTCATCTCCTCATCCCCCATTCCAAGTGTTGTGACAGCTGGGGTTCCAATTCTCAAGCCTGATGTATACCATGGACCGTTTGGATCAAATGGAAGTGCGTTTCTGTTGAGTGTGATTCCACAATCTCTCAAGAGAGACTCGGCCTGTCTGCCGTTGAGACCGAAAGATGTTACATCCAAAAGCATAAGGTGGTTGTCTGTGCCTTCTGATGCAACCTTGATTCCCTCTGCCATGCAGTAAGATGCAAGAGATGCTGAGTTTTCGACAATCTTAGCAGCATATGCTCTGTATTCATCCTTCATAGCTTCCTTGAATGCAACAGCCTTTGCAGCCATTACGTGAGGAAGTGGTCCGCCAATTACGAGAGGACAACCCTTATCTACAGACTCTGCGAACTCTTCTTTGCAAAGGATCATGCCGCCTCTTGGTCCGCGAAGTGTTTTATGTGTAGTTGTTGTTACAACATCAGCCCACAAAACTGGATCGAAGTCACCCTGGAATACCTTTCCTGCAACCAAGCCAGAGAAGTGTGCCATATCAACCATGAATACTGCACCAACAGAGTGAGCAATCTCGCTCATTCTTCTGAAGTTGATCTTTCTTGGATATGCTGAATATCCAGCAAGGAGGATAAATGGCTTGATTTCCTTAGCCATAGCCTCAATCTCATCATAGTCAAGAAGGCCAGTTTCCTTGTTTACTGCATAGCTGTAGCAGTCAAAGAGCTGTGCTGAGATATTCTGTCTGTAGCCATGAGTGAGGTGTCCACCTGAATAATAGTCGAGACCTAGAAGTTTCTGATTGTGGAGAGCTGTTCTAATTTTATCCCAATCTTCTCTTTCGAGTGCACTAGGATTTGTGATTCCAATCTCAGAAAGCATTGGAACCTGAAGTCTTGCGTTCAAGATAGCCCAGTAAGCACAAAGATTTGCATCAGCTCCTGAGTGTGGCTGTACATATGCATGCTCTGCTCCAAAGAGCGCTTTTGCACACTCGACTGCATCAGCCTCGATCTTGTCTACGTTTTCGCATCCAGCATAGAAGCGGTGGAAAGGGAAGCCTTCTGAATACTTGTCTGTAAGCAGATTGCCCATAGCAGCCTGTGTTGACAGTGAGGAGAAGTTCTCACTTGCGATAAGTTTCAGATGTGATCTCTGATCCTTGAGTTCATTTACAATCAATGCTGCTGTATCAGGGGACACCTTAGCAACCAATTCAAGCTGAGAGAGGTACATTGCCATCTCTGTGCTAATCTTTCCTTCATGCTTTTCCAAATACCTAGTTAAAGCTCCCATAAGACCTCCATGAAGGAAGTTTACATTAAATAAATTAATCTACTCAACTACAAGAAAGAAAAGACTTTCTTATTTAAGCAATACCTTTGAATTTGTATGAACACACCTTCTTAGCAGAACTCTCAAAGAATGGGATTAAAGATGCTAAGTTCAAATTTTCATCCCTTTGCAAGGAAATTACACAACCATAGATTATTCATCTACTATTTTGACACTTTCATTGAAGAACAGATATCCTACCTGGCATTATTTACAGAAACCTTTGTTATGGGACGCCAATAGATATTGTCGATTTGTTGACAATCACAATATCGAACTTTATACTATCAAAGCTTTTAAATACTTTAGGAGATAAAATGGCAAAAGAAGAAGCAATTGAGGTAGAAGGCGTAGTAACAGAAGCCCTGCCTAACACAATGTTCCGCGTAAAGCTTACCAACAATCTGGTAATCCTCGCTCACCTTTCAGGCAAGATGAGAAAGCACTACATCAGAATCGTTCCTGGTGACACAGTTAAGGTAGAGCTTTCTCCATACGATCTCACAAAGGGCAGAATCGTTTACAGAGAACGCTAATCAAGCTTTTAGGATTATCCATAGCGCTCCCGAGCCACCGGCTCTAAGAGGAGCGTTGTTTTTTTCACTCACCATACCAGATTCTTCGAGTACACGCTCTGCTAGATCTCTGAGAACACCCACTCCACCCTCTGAGTGGAGACCCTTGCCAGTGATGATGCTTACCTTTCTAAGCCCCGCCTTGAGACAATCATCTAGGAAATCTCTAATTTGAGCCTCTGCCTCAGCTATTGTCTCGCCATGCAAATCCAGCGTTGACTGAGGGAGCATTCTTCTGAGTTCTGCAATCGAATACTGAGGCTTGAACTTCTTATCATCACCCTTTTCCTTCAATATCTCTTCAAAGGTCTTTACTGGCTCAGCCTCTACAGGCTTTGGATTATCGCTATTCTCTGAAACCTTAGATTTATCATATTCGACGCTATTGCCATTGAAGGACCAAATAGGTCTCTTTTCCTCATAATTCTTAAGAACCTCTGAAAAATCCTTCTTTGGTTCATATGGTTCAGAAACTCTCTTAACCTTTGGAGCTTCCTCGACAATAGGTTTCTTCTCTTCAACTACTGGACGAACAAAAGACTCATTGTTGCCTAGAACTGACCAAGCAGCATTCTTAGCACGCTTATTGTCTTCGTCTTCCTTCTTAAATAGATTGTTGCCAGAAATTGGCTCATCAAAGATTTCCTCTTCCTTGATGATAGGAGCTGCAGCAACCTTCTCAACCTTCTTTTCTTCAAAAGATGAAAGAATTGCAGAAAAATCCTTTGTTGGAACATAAGGGCTGGAAACTCTCTTAAGTTCTTCTTTTTCTTCAGTTTTTTCTACGACAATATCTTCTTTCTTTGGCTCTACTACAGGGCGGACAAAGGATTCATTGTTTCCCAAGACAGACCAAGAAGCATTCTTTGCTCTCTTGTTGTCGCTATCTTCTTTTTTGAAGAGATTATTCTCAGAAAGAATTTCAACAGGCTCTTGAATTGGCTCTGGCTTCTTTTCTATTCTCTGAGGCTTAACGGTTTCTTCCTTTTTCTTCTTTCCATCCTCAAAAGATGAAAGAATCTCTGCAAAGTCCTTAGTGGCTTTATAAGGAGTAGAGTTTCTCTTATAGTCTTTCTTAGCTTCCTTTTCAGGGGCTTTCTTTTCTTCCTTCTTTTTGACAGGCCTTACATAGCTGTCATTGGAGCCAAGGATAGACCAAGCGGAGTTAGGATCTCTCTTGTAATCCTCATCTTCTTTCCTGAAGAATGTTACTTCTTCTGGAGCCTCAAAATCTGGCTTTGCCTTATTGTTGACTCTGCCTGTTGAAGGCTTATCTGTTCCCTCAAACTGAGAAAGAATATCCGCAAATGACTTTGTTGGCTTATATTCAGACTTCCTCTCCAAAGCAGTGTTACCACCAGTTTTCTTCTTTGCAGGAGTCTTTCCTTCCCACTGATCTAGAATCGCACCGAAGTCTGTCTTCTTTTCAGATATCTTCTTTTTCTTGCTTTCAGGCATAGCATAAGGATTGCCTGTGTGTTCAAAGGCGTAGAGAATATCTGCAAACGATGCCTGTGGATTATAGCCCTGAACAATCTCATGAGGCTTCTTTCCGGATGTCTTAGGCATAGCCTTTGGAGGAGTCTTCTTTGGCTCCTCTTTCTTTTCCTTGAGAACTATCGATGAGAAAGGAGAAATATCTTTGATTTCATCCTTCTTCTTCTCTGTAGGCTTTATATCTTTATGTTTCTTTCTTGACACTCTATTCTTCCCTGATATCCTGTACCTCTATAACCATTGGTGTAAGAATATCAGAGAGGTCCTCGCAGGAAATGCCCTGGACCTTCATAGTAACAGAACCTACATCGGAGAAGCTTCTCATTGTTCCAATTGATACAATATCTGCTTCACAGCTGGCTAATTTAGAGGTAATCTCTGCGAGCTTTCCAGGCTCATCCTTAACTGTGAAAGATGCACTGACGCCATAATGCCTAGCACCCAAAAGCTCAATAAGGAGCCTAAATAGGTCTGTTCTTGTGATAAGGCCAACAAGAACGCCATTATCTATGACAGGCAAGCATGATATTTCTCCGTCAATCATTACCCTTGCGGCCTGCTCTACTGTCGCATCTGGAGAAATGGTCATGACTTCTGTGGACATAACATCAGAAACTGTAAGTCTGGAAAGGAGGTATGCAACCTCGTGAATTGAAGGAGATGAGGAAAAATCTGGGCTTGCAGCTAAGATATCTGACTTGGAGATGAGACCAACAAGAGTTCCTTTTGAATCCAGAACTGGAAGACGATGAATACCTTCCCTGTCCATTATATCCTTAACAGAATAGATATTATCCTCTGGAGTTACTGTGATAGGGTTGATTGTCATTCTCTGTGATACCTTCATTTTCCTTACCTCTCCTACTATTCTAATCAAGATAGTGACAAATGAAAAGAAAACTTGGACAGTTGAAACAATTAATAAAAAAACAATATAATCGATTTGATGGTCTTTTAGCTCAGCTGGATAGAGCGTCTCCCTCCTAAGGAGAAGGTCGGCAGTTCGAACCCGCCAAGGGCCATAACCGTGCAGCGATGCACGGTTTTTCTTTCTCTAAACACTCTGAATACATAGATATAGCCTATGGCGGCAACAGCAAATTTCATAATAATTGATCACCCTTCTTTTTTGCGGAAAAAAACTTTGATTCTCTCTATTGTCCATAATTCCTAA
>JAGBWX010000103.1 GCA_017629575.1 Spirochaetales bacterium
CAATCGCACAAGCGCAAGCTGCCAAAGAAGCAAACGACGCAAAAGTAAAATCACAAATGGAAATTGCTGAACAGCAAACTTCTTTAGCAATTCGCCAGGCAGAATTAAAACAACAATCGGATGTGAAAAAAGCGGAAGCAGATGCAGCTTACTCTATCCAGGAGCAGGCTCAGAGAAAGACAATCGAGGTTGCTTCTGCAAATGCAGATATCGCAAGAGCAGAGCGCACTGCAGAGCTGAAGAATAAAGAAGTTGAGGTTGTTAAGCAGACTCTTGATGCAGAAATCCGCGCTAAAGCTGATGCAGAACGCTATAGGGCTGAGCAATTTGCAGAGGCTGAGCTTTATAGAAGAACTAAGGAAGCTGAAGCAAAGATGATCGAGAGGATGAAGGAAGCTGAGGGCATTAGGGCTATCGGTGAAGCAGAGGCAGAAGCTATCAGGCTCAGGACTCTTGCTGAGGCTGAAGGCATCGACAAAAAAGCTGAAGCTATGAAGAAGTATGGCGATGCAGCGGTTGTCGAAATGGTTATGGCTGCTCTTCCTGAGATTGCAAAAAATGTTGCAGAACCTCTTTCTAAGGTTGATAAAATTACAATGTATGGAGAAGGCAATAGCGCTAAGCTTCTTTCTGATATCGTAAATGGAACCAATCAGGTAACTGAAGGCATCGCCTCTGGTATGGGCATCGATATCAAGAGCTTGATCCTTGGTGCTTTAGGTGGAAAGATTGCTTCTACTGGTACAAAGGATTGTTCTTCTGTAGAATAATTAGGTGGGGCCATGGGGCCCCTTGTATATGGGGTGTAATATGATGGATATGGGGTTTGGATTTGGTTTTACAGTTTTTCCTATAATCTTCTCAATTGGTTTTATAACAATCCTGGTTATATTCTTAGTTACAGCTATTAAAGGATTATTGGAATGGAACAAGAACAATCATTCTCCAAGATTGAGTGTTCCTGCAAGGGTTGTGTCAAAGAGAATTAATGTATCAAGACGCCACCACCATACAGGAGCTGGAAATCACTACCATCATCACACCTATACACATTATTATGTTACTTTCCAAGTCGATAGCGGAGATAGGGTAGAGTTTGTCATGAGTGGCAATGAGTATGGTCTTTTATGCGAGGGAGACTCAGGCATTCTCTCATTTCAGGGCACACGCTATCTCGGATTTGATCGAAATACTATCTGAGTAATTTATAGCAATGTTGATTGCTCATTTTTATCAAAGGCTTGTTTTCCTTAATTTGGGTAAGACAAGTCTTTTTGCTTTACATGGAACTTTTAGATTATTATTCGTTGATAACACTAATAATTTCATTCTTTTGCAACACTATCATGCTATTGTATAATCGAATTGCAAAGGTAAATACTTTCTATCAGGCGGTTGAAAATGAAGCTTATATCTTGGAATGTTAATGGACTTAGAGCAGTTATGGGGAAAAACTTCATGGAAGTTTTTACATCTCTAGATGCTGATTTCTTCTGTCTACAGGAGACGAAGCTTCAGGCGGGGCAGATTGATCTTGAGCTGCCTGGCTATTTTCAATATTGGAACTATGCAGAAAAAAAAGGTTATAGTGGAACAGCCATCTTCACAAAGCATGAACCACTTTCTGTCTCTTATGGGCTTGGTATTGATGAGCATGACCATGAGGGTAGGGTGATTACCCTTGAATATAATGATTTTTATCTTATTACGGTTTATGTACCGAACTCACAGGAAGAGCTGAAGAGACTTGAATACAGAATGACGTGGGAAGATGATTTCAAAAAGTACGTTAAGAAGCTTTCTGAGAAGAAGGGAGTTATATTCTGCGGAGACTTAAATGTAGCCCATAAGGAAATAGACCTCAAAAATCCAAAGACAAATAGAAGAAATGCAGGATTTACCGATGAAGAAAGAGATAAGATGACAACTTTGTTATCATCTGGCTTTGTTGATACTTTCCGTTATTTCTACCCCGATATGGAAAACATCTACTCCTGGTGGTCTTATCGTTTCAAATCTAGAGAAAAGAATGCTGGTTGGCGTATAGATTACTTTATTGCGTCAGAAGATTTAAAAGACAAGCTTAAGGATGCAAAGATTCATACAGATATAACAGGCTCTGACCATTGCCCTGTTGAGCTTGATATAGAATTCTGATTATTCCATCAATCTTTAATTAATGAAAAAGAGAGAGAGACAATCGGCTTTGCCTCTCTCTATTTTTTTAAATCAAGCCTGCTTCTTTCAGCCAAGAAACTTCATCTCTTATTGTTTCTTCGTATGGCCTTGTGGTATATCCAAGTTCTCTCTGCGCCTTTGTATAGTCAAACTCATTGTTTCTTGCCAAATTGTAGACGCTGAAGGTTGTCATCAGAGGCTTGTCGCCTTTAGCTTTTGCCTTTTTTTCAAGAATTCTTGCAATCCAGTCAGCCATATTGAGTGGAAGATAAAATGCAATCTTCTTTGCATTGCACTCCTTATTGAGCATGTTGCACATATCTTTTAGTGTTACCGTCTGATTGGCGAGAATATAGCATTCTCCCTTTTTGCCTTTGTCTACAGCCGCTATTGTTCCTCTTGCTAGGTCTCTAACGTCACATAGGTTGAAAGAGCCTTCCATGCCTACAGGCATCTCGCCTTTGATTATCTGGATAACGGTGCTTGTTGTCTCTCCGACAGCATAGTCATATGGTCCAAGTATTCCGCTTGGATGAACAATGGTTGCATTAAGATTCATTACTCTTACAGAATCAAGAACCATTTGGCTAGCCTTTGCCTTTGACTGGGAGTACGCTCCAACAACTTTTTCAGGATCGCATGGCTCAAATTTATTAACTTCAGAGATTTTGATTCCTTTTTTAAGTTCTGGAATTGCTCCTGTGGAACTTACATAGACAAGCTTTTCACATTCTTTGTGCTGCAGGCATTTAGTGATTATATTTCTAGTTCCACCTACATTTACATCCATTAATCTTTCTGAATAGTTTGGATCGACAGTGACCATGCTTGCACAGTGGATGACAACGCTTGTCATCCCTTCTGGGATAGAGAAGAAAGGTTCAAGAGATTCCTCGTCTGTCAAATCACCATATATAATCTCTACGTCGTTTGGTATGTATTTTGCTGACTTGTCATTAGTAAGCACTAATGCTCTTACTTTTTCGCCCTGTTCAAGAAGCTGAAGGCAGATATTCGAGCCAAGGAAACCAGCGGCTCCTGTCAATAAATATATTCTGTTCTCATGCATAATTTGTTCCTTATCGGTCTTTAAGTTTAGAAATTGTTGTTAAACAATGATTTTGGAACTGTTAAAGTTTTATTAAATAACAAACTTGCATAAATTTTTTTTGCGAAAGTGTTTTTCGATGCAAAATCAAGATTGATTTGTAAATTATTTTTTTCAAAAAAATATACATGCAAATAGTTTTTAATCCAATTCTTTTTGATGTAATGGAATGCATAAAAAATATTTGAAAGGTATTTATTCTGAAAGCAACTAATTTACAATTTCAACGAAACTAATATGGTATAAAATTATTATTGTAAAATGATGTATACATCAATTTTTTTATAAAAACATTACTAAAAGTAAATATTTTAAAAAAATAGTTAAGGAAACTTCATTTTTGAAGTTTTTTATTTCCAAAATTCAAATATGGAAATAAGATATAAGAAGGAAACTGTTTGGAGGTTATATGATTTACTGTTTTATCATAACAATTCTCGCTTTCTTGTATGTAGCTTTCAATTACAACAAGATTAAGAAAATGGATGAAGGAACTGATTTGATGAAGGAAATGTCAGGCATCATTCGTGATGGTTCTTCAACATTCTTGAAGACTCAGTTCAAGGCTATTGCTATCATAGTAGTAATCCTCGCTATTGTATTCTCTCTCTTTGTTGAGAAGACAGCTGGTATCACACTCTTAGTTGGTGCACTTATGAGCTCACTTGCTTGTATCATCGGCATGAAGAGTGCAACTTATGCTAACGTTCGCACATCAAACAAGGCTCGTTTGACAAAGAATATTGGTGAAACTGTTAAGGTTGCTCTTTGCGGTGGATCTATCTCTGGTATCTCAGTTCAGGCACTTGGCCTCTTTGGTCTCCTTGCAGTTTTTGCAATCTTCAAGGGTGTAAGCGCTGACTCTGTTGGTTCAGGCCTTTTGACAAAGTACACAACAAACGCTTCAATTGCTAGAATCACAAGCTATTCACTCGGATGCTCAATTGCTGCTATGTTCAACCGTGTTGCTGGTGGTAACTATACAAAGGCTGCTGACATCTCATCAGATATTCTTGCAAAGATTAGACATGATATGCCAGAAGATGACCCAAGAAGCCCATCAGTTATTGCTGACTTCATCGGCGACAACGTTAACGATATCGCAGGTAACTGTTCTGACCTTCTCGAAAGCTTCGTAGCATGTATCGCAGCTAGCATCATGATTGCTGTAACAATTTCAAGAGGCGCATTCATCAGTGCAGAGCTCATCAATGCAACAATCATGTACCCAATCTGGTTTGCAGCAGCAGGTCTTTTAAGCTGTCTTATCGGTCTTATTTTTGCTTCTGTAAAGAAGATGGGCGATGATCCTTCAAAGGAACTCAACTATGCAACATGGCTTTCAGATGGTCTTACAGCTGTAGCTGGCATCTTCCTCACAAAGTACTTCTTTGGTGCAATCAGCCTTTATTCAACATTCGCACTTGGTTGGATTTCACCTTGGATCTCAGCTGTTCTCGGTATTATCTCAGGTGTAGCAATTGGCTCAATCACAGAGTACTACACATCAGATAAGTACAGACCAACACAGCAGATTGCAGAAGTTGCATCAGAAGGTGAAGCATTCGTTATCACAAAGGGTGACGCTGTTGGTTCAAGATCATGCTTGTTCCCAGTTCTCGTAATTGGTATTGCACTCTTCGTATCAGGTAAGATCTGTGGTACATATGGTATCGCAATCTCAGCTCTCGGTATGCTCTCATTCGTAGGTACAACAGTATCAATCGACGCTTTCGGACCAATCGCTGACAACGCTGGCGGTCTTACAGAAGCTTGCCACCTTGGCGACGACATCAGAAAGATCACAGATAAGCTCGACTCAGTTGGTAACACAACAGCTGCTATCGGTAAGGGCTTCGCTATTGGTGCTGCAGCATTCGCAACAGTATCACTCATCGTAGCTTACGTTGGTAACTATACAGCAGTTGGCCAGGTAGAGATCCTCAACATCGCTAACTTTACAGTTATCGCTGGTGGTATCATCGGTGGCGCACTTATTGAGTACTTCTCAGCTATCCTTACAGACAACACTATCAACAGTGCTAAGCTCATGGCAGACGAAGGTGACAGACAGCTTTCAATTCCTGGCGTTATGGAAGGTAAGGTAAGACCTGATTACAACAAGTGTATCGCAATGGCTTCAAAGCAGGCTCTCAAGTCAATGGTATTCCCATCACTTCTCTCAATCCTTATCCCAATCGTTGGCGGTATCGTATTTGGTGTAGAGTTCGTTGGTGGTCTTCTCGTTGGTGCTACAATCGTTGCTATCCCAAGAGCTATCTTCATGGGTAACTCTGGTGGCGCATTCGACAACGCTAAGAAGTACATCGAGTCTGGTGCTATCAAGGGTCACGGAAAGGGCAGCGCAGCTCACAAGGCAGCTGTTACAGGTGACACAGTTGGTGATACAAGAAAGGACGTTGTTGGTGTTGCTCTCGATATCTTCATCAAGAGTATGTCAACAGTTGCAAACACACTCTGCTCTGTATTCACACACATCACACTCATCAAGTAATTTGATTGAATTCGATAGACAGCCTGGGGTTTCTCAGGCTGTTTTTTATCTCGTTTTATTGGACTATTTAAGTCTATTTTTAAATCAATTGCCTTATGCTATCATGTGGCCATGAAAAAGATAGTCTTGATAGTTGTTGGATTGTTTCTTTTAGTATTAAGCTGCGGAATCGTATTTGGATTCAGAATTGTTTCTAAGCATGCAACAGTAAATAAGAATATCGAAAGCATTGGATCAATCAACTATAAATATGAAGATTCCAATAAGTATTCTATAGGCTCTGCATCAATCGATGATGAAATCAGCAGAATCAATATAGATTGGATTGATGGCGAGGTTGTCATCATCCCATCAAATAGCAATAAGATTTCGTTCAATGAGACATGCAGTGCACCACTTTCTGATGCAATGAAGGTTCATTATTTTGTCGATAGAGGTCTTCTCAATATCAAGTACTGTGCAAGCGGCAACTGGAAGATTGAGAATCTTGAAAAGAAGCTCACAGTATCAATCCCTTCAGATATCCTCAATGTTCTTGAAATTGAATGTATTAGTTCCGATATTGATATTTCAAAAGTAAATGCAAACAGATTTGACATTGATAGTGTATCAGGCAATATAGATATTGCTGATATTAGCTTGAAGAATATCGAAGTTAATACAATTTCTGGAAATATCAAGGGGAATTTTGATGGACAAGTTTCTGATGCAAGTTTTGAAACTGTATCAGGAAATATCGAGCTATATTATGATTCATTCAAAAAACTCGATATCGAATCTATATCTGGCGACGTAGCTCTAAATCCAGCTTCAGAGTTAGATGCAACGCTAGAGTTCGAGTCTGTTTCCGGCGATATCTTTTCGGATATTCCTTCAATAAAGAAGGGCAAGGAATATATCTATTCAAGTGGAAGAGATTCTTACAGCGTCGATACAGTTAGCGGAAATTTGACAGTGAAGGGCTTCTAAAAGGCCAAAAAGTTTACATAAATCCCTTCTTTTTTAAAAACATACTTATTTTGTCTGTAATTCTTAGACAGTTGCAACAAATTGCAACAAAAAGTCTATCTATGTAATTTTCTGTGCTAGAATCTAATCATCGTAGAAGTCCGGAGGATTATATATGGATTACAATGCAATTAAAAAGGCAGCTGAAGCTTATGGCCCAGCAATGACAAAGTTCCTTAGAGATATGATCGCTATTCCTTCAGAGAGCTGTGAGGAAAAAGGCGTTGTCATGAGAATCAAGGAAGAAATGGAAGCTCTTGGTTATGACAAGGTAGAAATTGATGGACTCGGCAACGTAATCGGTTGGATGGGCGAGGGTGACAAAATCATCGCTATCGACTCTCATATCGATACAGTTGGCATTGGAAACATCAACAACTGGACTCATGATCCATATCAGGGATATGAAGACGACAAGGTTATCTATGGTAGAGGCGGCTCAGACCAGGAAGGCGGCATGGCTTCTGCAACATATGGCGCAAAGATCATGAAGGACCTTGGCCTCATTCCAGAAGGCTACAAGATTATGATCGTTGGTTCTGTTCAGGAAGAAGACTGTGACGGCATGTGCTGGCAGTACATCTACAATGTATCAAAGATTGTTCCAGAGTTTGTAATTTCAACTGAGCCTACAGATGGTGGCATCTATCGTGGCCACAGAGGCAGAATGGAAATCAGAGTTGACGTAAAGGGTGTATCATGCCATGGTTCTGCTCCAGAGAGAGGCGACAATGCTATCTACAAGATGGCTGATATCCTTCAGGATGTTAGAGCTCTCAATGAAAACAGCAAGGATGATCCACATGTAGCAGGTCTTGATAAGATGCTCGATCCAAAGTGGAACCCAGAGCACTATGAAGATGCTCGCTTCCTCGGCAGAGGCACATGTACAACTAGCCAGATCTTCTATACATCTCCATCAAGATGTGCAGTAGCAGACTCATGCTCAATCTCCATCGACAGAAGAATGACAGCAGGCGAAACATATAAGTCATGCATCAAGGAAATTGAAGATCTTCCAGCAGTTAAGAAGTATGGTGACGATGTTAAGGTTTCAATGTACTGGTACGACAGACCAGCTTGGACAGGCGAAGTATATAAGACAGAATGCTTCTTCCCAACTTGGATTAACAAGGAAACAGCTCCTCACGTTCAGGCTCTTGTAGATGCACACCATGCTCTTTGGGGTGAAGATAGACTTTGGGCTGATGACCAGGCAAAGGAAAAGAGAGTTGGCAGACCACTGACAGATAAGTGGACATTCTCAACAAACGGCGTTTCTATCCAGGGTCGCTATGGCATCCCATGCGTAGGCTTCGGACCTGGTGCAGAGTCTCAGGCTCATGCTCCAAACGAAATCACATGGAAGCAGGACCTCGTAGTATGTGCAGCACTTTATGCAGCTGTTCCAATGCTCTATAAGCCAGAGAACAAGACTGAGAGTGCAACATCCTTCAGACAGGAACTTACAGGAAACGACATTAAGTAAAGATTAAGTAATTCCGTTATACGGTGTCCCCTCCGGGGGCACCCTTTTTTAGAAATATATATTGTAGCACTATGGTGATTTATGCCTATAATTCTATTAATTTGGAATAAACGCCATTGATTTGCGTTATTTTTTCCTTCACTCTAAATGTAGTTTTATTAAGGAGACTTAAATGGCAAAGATTGTTATCGCACTTGGTG
Organism: Spirochaetales bacterium; assembly: GCA_017629575.1. Classification (GTDB taxonomy): domain Bacteria; phylum Spirochaetota; class Spirochaetia; order Sphaerochaetales; family Sphaerochaetaceae; genus Ornithospirochaeta. The sequence continues at coordinate 8,499 of JAGBWX010000103.1, forward strand.
GAAACGCCTTGGGAAATACACCTCAGGAACAGCTTGATCTCGTTAGAGAGACAGCAAAGCCTATCGTTGATCTTATTCAGGATGGAAATGAAGTTGTCATCGCACATGGCAATGGCCCTCAGGTTGGTATGATCAACCTTGGTATGTCTACAGCAGCAGAGGCAAAGGCAATCAAGAGCGATATGCCATTCCCAGAGTGTGGTGCTATGAGCCAGGGCTATATCGGCTACCATCTTCAGAATGCTATTGGCAACGAGCTCTATTCAAGAGGACTAGATAAGGAAGTTGCTACAGTTGTTACACAGGTTCTCGTTGATGAGAATGATAAGGCATTCCATAATCCAACTAAGCCTGTTGGCGCATTCTATGATAAGGAAACAGCTGAAAGAATCGCAAAGGAAAAGGGCTATACAATGGTAGAGGATGCTGGTCGTGGCTACAGACAGGTAGTTCCATCTCCAAAGCCAATCGATGTAGTTGAAAAGAAGGCTGTTGAGGCTCTCATCAAGTCTGGCGCTGTTGTAATCACAGTTGGCGGCGGCGGTATTCCTGTTGTAAAGAGAGAAGGAAAGCTCTACGGTACACCTGCAGTTATCGATAAGGACTTTGCATCAGAGAAGCTTGCTGAGCTCATTGATGCAGATAAGCTTGTAATCCTCACAGCAGTTGAAAAGGTTGCAATTAACTTCAGAAAGGAAAACGAGGAATGGCTTTCTTCCCTTACACCAGAAAGAGCAAGAGCTCTCTCTGCAGAAGGCCACTTCGCACCTGGTTCAATGCTTCCTAAGGTAACAGCATGTATTGAGTTTGCTGAATCAAAGCCAGGTAGAGAGGCTATTATTACATCTCTTGATAAGGCTCTTCAGGCTCTCAATGGTGAGACTGGTACAGTAATCAAAAAGTAAGATCCAATTGATTTTATTTCCGCTCTAGGCCCTCATTCGAGGGTCTTTTCTTTTATATAAGCAAAATCATCGGTTTTCTTGATATTAATAGTAACAGGATTTTCCCTGATCAACTATTAAGGAGGTGTCTGATGAACTGTAAGGAAATTGTCAGAAGTAATAATGGCCTTTATGAAGCATTGAGAAAGGAGCTTCTTAGCGCTTGCTGCAAAGGCAGCAGGAAACCTGCTGACAGCGAGAAGAGGAAGAGGGCGAAGAAGGAGGTTTGCCAAATGAGCCTCTCAGACAATGCGCTGTTTGTGACATTGATGAAAAGCGCTGTCCTATTCAACCATGTCCTCTCAACAATCATGGGCAGGGAGATGACAATTGTCGGCGAGATAACGGAGGTAAGTACAGAGCATTCAATAGAGCTGGGGCTCCATAGGAATGTAAGGCTCGATGCATTGGCTAAGGACTCCAATGGAAAGCTCTACAACATAGAGATGGAAAACTCCGTATCCAGAGCAACACCTAAGAGGGCCCGCTACTACGCTTCAGCATCGGATGTGAGCTCACTAAGGACTGGCGATGATTTCGAGCTTCTTTCTGACCACTATCATTTCTTCCTTACAGATGGGGACGCCATCGGGAATGGCGAGACTGTGAATGTCTTCTCTAGGAAGAACCAGGACGGTCAGGAGCTTGGGGACGGCTGCTGCATCTTTTTCGTGAACATGAGATGCAACAGCAAGGATATGCTCGGGAAGCTGTTGAGGAGCATGAGGGAGAGCGAGCTGGATAAAATAGAAGACATCATCGTGAAAAATGCGTTATCCTTAGTTAAAGAGGAAATCGAAATGCAGATATCTATCTATGATACGAAGGTCATGCTGAGCGAGGAAAGGGAGAATGCCATTGCGGAAAAATCTTTCAAGGAAGGCATGAAAGAAGGTCTAAAAGAAGGCGAGCTTATTGAGAAGAAAAATACTGTTCTTAGAATCTTAAACAGTGGAAGAAAAGATATTGAATTCATCATGAGTGTCACAGGATTAGGCAAGGACGAGGTCATTGCAATGATCAAGGACCTTGAGAAATGATTTGAGTTGTTCTGTAAATATCTAAAGTTCAAGATAATATATATCGATGTTGAAGTGGTGCTTAAAAGGCGCCACTTTTGTTTAGCCGAGAA